>NZ_JBARMD010000249.1:0-7630 GCF_049802275.1 Occallatibacter sp.
GGAAGTAAGTGCTCGTCGTCCGCCCGCATCCCGGGCAACTCGTCACCTGCGGCATAAAGCTGCGAATCGAAAGCGACTGCAAGATCTGCTGCGCTGCCTGCACCTCTTCCGTGCGATCCCCGCCCGGCTTCGGCGTCAAGCTCACGCGAATCGTATCGCCGATGCCCGCCAGCAGCAGCGGAGCCAGCCCCGCCGTCGAAGCAATCAGCCCCTTCGCGCCCATGCCTGCTTCCGTCAATCCCAGGTGCAGCGCATAACTGCACCGCGCCGCAAGGTTTGTATACACGTCGATCAGATCGCGAACGCCGCTCACCTTCGCCGACAAAATAATCTGGTCCGACCTCAGTCCGAAGTGCTCCGCCGCCTTGGCCGACTCCAGCGCGCTCACCACCATCGCTTCCATCATCACGTCGCGCGCGGGCAGCGGATCTGTCTTCTTGCTGTTCTCATCCATCATCCGCGTCAGCAGCGCCTGGTCCAGCGATCCCCAGTTCACACCGATGCGAACCGGCTTCTGGTTCTCGACTGCGCACTCCACCATTACTTGAAAATTGTCGTTGTCCTTCTTCCCAATCGACGCGTTGCCGGGGTTGATCCTGTATTTCGCCAGTGCCTTCGCGGTTGCCGGATACTTCTTCAGCAGCAGGTGCCCGTTGTAGTGGAAATCGCCCACGATCGGCACCCGGATACCGCGCTTGTCCAATCCCTCCACAATCGCCGGAACCGCCGCGGCGGCCTCCTCGTTGTTCACCGTAACACGCACAATCTCCGACCCTGCCATCGCCAGAGCAGCAACCTGCTCGATGGTGCCGGCGGCATCGGCAGTGTCGGTGTTGGTCATCGACTGCACGACAACCGGGACCTCCCAGCCAACCCGAACGTTGCCGATCTTGACCGTGGGAGTCTTCCTGCGCTGAATCTCTGGCATAGCGACCTCTTCCTACTCAGTTTACCCGGATCGCGAACTTCGCCTTGGCCCGCCAAAGGAAGGAGCAACGCGTTTATAACCGGGCATCACCTCAGCGACGCCGTAACTCGCAGAAAATAAACTCGGCTTGAGCCTCTGCGCGTCCTCTATGAATGCTCCGACGCCATCGCCTCTAGGATCAAGTCCTCTTCAAATAGCGTCCGCGTCCCCGGAAGCACCGCAAACGATACATCGTGCTGCTTCCGAGGCAGGCTTAATCCAGGTTGGTTCGGGCGTCCAACATTCGCGTCGAATGCGCGCCAGAAGATACAATTATTCTCATGCTGTATCGCACTCCTTTTCGTCTTCTGACCATCGCAGTCGCCCTCGTGGCGATCTCCGGCATTAGCCTCTCAGCGCAGGATGCGCCCCATCGCGGCCGCAAATACAAATCGCCGCCACCGACATCCCGTATCGAGGTCACGGTGGTTCGCGACAGCGATTCCAAACCCCTTGAGAATGCTTCGGTCATCTTTCACCTTGCCGGCGACCAGGGCAACATGGAACTCAAGACCAATGAAGACGGCAAATCGGTCATCGACGTTCTGCCCATCGGAGCAAACATGCGCCTCCAGATCATTGCCCGGGGCTACCAGACCTACGGTCAGGACTACAAGATCGACAAGTCCGATATGACCTTTGGCATCCGCATGAAGCGGCCCGGCGAACAGTACTCCATTTACAAACCCCATGAATCCGATGGTGACGCACAAAAGGACGACAAAAACGGCGATTCCGGATCACAAAAGAATGCTCCGCCCGCTGACAAGCCCAAAGATAAGCCCGCCGATCCCAGCGGCCAACCCGCGCCTCCCCAATCCAAACCGCAGTAGTCAGGTTGTCCTGAACTGCGTCGAATGCAGTGCACGAGTCTTGCCATGACCAGCCAAACCCTTATCGGCAAAGCGGTGCTGGTCACCGGCGGCGCACGGCGCATCGGCCGCGAAATTGCATTGGAACTTGCCGCGGCAGGCGCCAACATCACTATTACCTACCGCAACTCAAAGACCGATGCCGAAGAGACTCTGCAACTCATCCAGCGCCTGGGCAGGCTCGCGATCGCGATCGAGTGTGACGTGCGTTCCGAGCAATCCGTTCTCTCCGCAATTGCCGCCACCGTCAAGTTCCACGGCCATCTCGATGTGCTGGTGAACAATGCTGCCATCTACGAGTCTGCTCCGCTTGACCAACTCACGCTGGAGCAGTGGGACGCCGTGTTTGAGACTAACGCGCGCGGTCCGTTTCTCGTCGCCCGCGAGGCCCTGCCGCATCTGCGCTCCTCTCATGGCCGCATCATCAACATCGGCTCGCTTGGCGGCCTGCGCGCATGGCCCGGCCACGCTCATTACTGCGCATCCAAGGCGGCACTCCACATGCTTACCGAGGCTATGGCGAAATCCTTCGCGCCTGAGGTCGCCGTCAATTGTGTTGCCCCGGGGTGGATCGAATTCGATGAGGACAAAGGGCAGCCTGCCACTCTCCGATTCGCAACCAAGACACCCATGAAGCGCAACGGCGTCGCCAAGGACGTGGCTGAAGCCGTGGCCTTCTTTGCATCAACCAGCAACTTCATTACCGGCCAGGTGCTCACTGTCGATGGCGGACTAGGCTTGTAGTCGCATCGGCTTTTGGTTGCATTCCCAGGTCTCAGAAGCAAGAGATGGAGCGCTCGCTCCATCTTTGATAAAAAGGAAGGTCTATCGCGAAAACAGACGGCCCCAGAACCCTTTGCTCTCGGATTGTGTCCGGGCGCTTCCGCTCCCGTTTCCCCCCTGCCCCTTGCCATTCGAGCTGGCATCAAACTCCAGGGGCACCTCCTGCCAAAGCCCGACCGGTTCTGGCTGCTCAGGCCACTTCGCGCCTTCCACGGCCGCCCGCGGATTGCTGACGTACAGCCGGTGCGCCGTCTCCTCGCCCACCTTCGCAGCAACGTAGTCGTAGCCCTTCTTCAAATGCAGCGGACGCCACTGTGGATGATGCGCGTCGCTGGCCAGAAAGTGAATCCAGTTGCGTTCCAGCAGCGCATCGGCGAAAGCCTTGGCGGTCTTTCCGAATCGCCCGTACAGCGAAGCCGACGTTACTTGCACCAGGCATCCTTCACGCATCCACTCAGCCAGGATTTCCGGATCCAGTTGCAGAACCCGGTTTCGCTCTGGATGCGTCACGATCAACGTGTAACCAGCTCGACGCAAGCTTCCTAGTGCGGCCGTCAATTGTTGCGGAATCAAAAGATCAGGAAACTCCACCAGCAGATAGCCTTTGCCATCGATGGAGTAGCGCAACGGATTCTCGATCGCATCGGCAATATTGTTGGCGTCCATGTGGAAGTCGCATCCGAGACTCAGCTTGACCTTATGTCCAACCTTCTCCCGCAACTCTGCGAGCCGGATCTCGTTCAACTCAGGCTGGTAGGGATAATTGGCACAGGCGTGAGGAGTGCAAACGATGTGGGTTACGCCCTCGCTGATCGCTGTCTCAGCTAGTTCGACAGAAGTGGCCAAATCTGGAGAGCCGTCATCTACGCCATAGATCAAGTGTGTGTGGATGTCGATCATTAAATCTCAGCTTCCAATCCGAAAGCACAGCTCAGCGTATTGCCAATGCCTGAATCATTGATGCGAAAATCTTCCAGCCATCCGACGACCCGAGGAGCTTCTCGCTGGAGCGGTCCGGATGCGGCATCATTCCCAGTACATTCCGCCCCTCGTTTAAAATGCCAGCAATATTGCTGAGAGAACCATTCGGATTAGCATCTTTCGTAATCTCGCCCGCTGGCGTCACGTAGCGAAAGGCGATCCGATCCTCTCCTTCGAGCCGCGCCAAATCTTCCGGCGTGCAGAAGTAATTGCCCTCCATATGCCCGATAGGGATCTCCAGTACCTCTCCCTTCGTCAGCTGATTGGTAAACGGGCTGCTCGTCGTCTCCACGCGCAGATGCACCTGCTTGCAAATGTATTTCAGCCCCGCATTGCGCATCAGCGCCCCTGGCAGCAAGCCAGCCTCAGCCAGTATCTGGAACCCGTTGCAGATGCCCAGCACCAGTCCGCCTCCGGCAGCAAACTTCCGCACCGCCTGCATCACCGGCGAAAACCGAGCAATCGCCCCCGTACGCAGATAGTCGCCATACGCAAAGCCACCCGGAACCAGCACGGCATCCACGCCTTGCAGATCCTCCGAGTCGTGCCACAGAAATGTAACCGGCTGCTTAGCGATCTCCGCGATCACGTTGTAGGTGTCGTGGTCGCAGTTGGACCCCGGAAAAACCAGTACGCCGAATTTCATGCTTCTAGGTTAACAGTCTGGGAAGAACAGAACGCCGCACGCTTTACGCAAGAGTAGCTTGAGATGAACCTCAATCCAGGATCCAAGCCGAAGCCTGGTCCATGTTTCGCGATTTTGGCGCTACCGACCACCCTCAATATGTCAGCTGCAACTGCAGTCCCTTCGGATCGTCATTTACCAACGCGGTCACCCGATGATGCTCCGCATCGAAGTTCGTCGAGATCGGTAGCGCGCCAGGATGGTCCAGCGCAGTCACGGTAGCACCGGAGTAAGGCTTCGCCGCGCCGTACACCTCAATCGCCAGCAGCTTCCACCATGGCTGGAAAGTACCTTTGCGCGGCGCCACCGTTACGATCACCCCCTGCGGACTCAGCCGGCACGCAAAATGCAACCGCAGGTATTCGCCTTTCTTGAAGTCGTAGCTCACCCCGTCGTCCAGGTAAAGCGAGCCTTCGCAATCCGCGCCCGGTACGGTCGGCGGATATACGCGCAGGGTCAACGGGCCTACGGGTTTTTCGTCCGTGCTTTGGACCAGCGGCTGCTCTGGCACAATCGATCCTGCCCGCACAAAAACGGGCAACGTCTCCAAAGTGCGGTGAATATGAACTTCAGGCTGGGCAATCGCCGCATTATCAATGCCTTTGCGCCCTGAAGTTGGATCTATTCTTGAACCTGTCCAATAGTCATACCAACTCGATGGCGGCAGCGCCACCTGGTAATCATCCAGTTCATCGGGATAAGGGCTTTGCGCCACCAGCAGGTCCGGCCCAACCATGAAGGCGTTTCCGGTGCTCAGATCCAGCGGCCCTCCATCGGCCTCGCCGTGCGGAAACTCCAGAAACAGCGGCCGCATGATCGGAACCCCGGTCCGGCTCATCTCCTCCGTTGTTGTGTAGAGATACGGCATCAGACGATAGCGCTCTTCAATGTAATGACGCCGCAAACTCACATCCTCCGCTGTCCCGTTCTCCCACGGCTCCTGCGGCAGTGTGCCCACTGCGGAGTGGTCGCGGTCGATCGGATGGAACGCCGCCACCTCGAGCCACCGCGTAAGCAGTTCCGGCTGCGGAGAGCCCGCAAACCCGCCCACATCCGCCCCCGCCATGGCAAACCCACTCAGTCCCAGGTTCAGCAGCTGCGGAGTCGTCTGCCGCAAATGATCCCACGTCGCCGAATTGTCCCCCGTCCACGTCACCGCATAACGTTGTCCACCCGCAAAGCTTGCCCGCGTCATCACAAATGGCCGCACATTTGGCTCCAGCTTCAGCAGGCCTTCAAACGTGCCCCGTGTATTCTGCATGCCGTAGATGTTGTGGACTTCGAGGTGATTCGCAACCCGCGTCGCAAATCCCGGCTCATCGATGCGATGCTGTGTGTCATCGGGCATCGTCTTTGACGGCACCAGAAAGATTGCCGGCTCATTCATGTCGTTCCAGAACCCGGCGACGCCTTGCTTCACAAAATCCGCGTACAGCGTGCCCCACCATTCGCGCGAAACCTTCCTCGTGAAATCCGGAAACACCGCCTTGCCCGGCCAAACCACGCCTTCGTAAATCGTTCCATCGGGATTCTTCACGAAATGATCTCCCGCAATCCCTTCCTCGAACGGTTTGTACTTCGCCAAAGGCTGATCGGCAATATGCAAGTCAGTAATCACGACCGTGCGCAGATGCTCAGCACGCAGATCCTTGACCATTTGCTCGAAGGTAGGGAACCGCTCCGGGTCCACCGTGAACGGCCAATTCTTGTATTGATAATCGATATCCAGCCAGATCACATCCGCAGGAATCCGCTCGCTGCGCAGCTTGTCGCCGATGCGCTTTACCTCTGCTTCGGGAAAGTAGCTATAGCGAGATTGCTGATAGCCGAGCGACCACATCGGCGGCATCGGCGTTGTGCCCACCAGCCACGCCCACGACTCAACAACACTCTTCGGCTCCGGACCATAGAGAATGTAAAAATCCAGCGGCCCTGCTTCTGACCCAAACGAATATCCGTCCCGATATTCCTTGTTGAAGTCAAAGCTCGCACGCCACGTGTTGTCGAAATAAATCCCCGCGCAAACGCCCTTGTTGAAGGTGATGAACCAGGGTATCGATTTGTAAATCGGATCGGTGGATTGCTGCCAGCCGAATGCGTCGGTATTCCAATCGGTAAATGCTTCATTGCGCCGATCGAGGGGCCCAGGCTTGTCCCCAAGGCCGAAGTAGTGTTCGTCCGCCGGCGACTTCATGTACACGCGAAACGATGTTCCGTGATACTCAATCGGCCTTCCCGGCAGATCCTGCGCAATCACATGCTTCGCATTGTCCGTCACAGTCAGCCCGAACGGATCTTTGTGCACCGTGACATGCAGCTTCGCAGTCTTGAACCCGACAGCACCTCCATTGGCTTCCGACGTCACATTCACGCTCGCCGTCCGCGAAGAGGAAAGGACCGCCCATGAAGCATCCTCCGGCAGTTGCCCCGCAGGCCCGACGCGCACCCGCAACACATCATCGCGCAGTGCGGTGATCTGCAGAACTGCGGCACCCGACCGGATCTCAATCCCATTCGGAAGTGCGTGCGAAGCCGTGACGCGATCAAGCCTGACAAATGCGGCCTTCTGCTGCGCATTCAGGTTGGCGGTCAGTTGTGATGTTGCGGCTAAAAGCAGAATTGCAAAAACAGCAGATAGAGAGCGTGTAGCTCTGATCACTCAGCACCTCATGGGAGCCAGTTTGGTTGTCGTTAGAAAGAATACTTTGTCAAAGTTGGAAATGGAAAATGCGAAGAGCAGCAACCCGGCCTGGTGCCCCATTCATGCGCAATCTTCTGTGCGCATGAGTGGGAACGCACGAACTTCCACGCGCCACCTGCTAACCCGCTAACTTGCTATTGTGCGAAGCGCGGCTATCTAGCTAAACCTGAACCCAGCTACTTATTAAGTTTCGAAACCCGCGCCCGCGTCTCACTCACAAATGCATCATCTTCCGGGATTCCAGCCTTCATCGATCCGAGATTGATCTCCACATTCGATAACGCTCCTGTTACCGCCGCCCCAGCCAGCGCAACCCCGGTCGTCAGATCCGATGCCATATTCGGATTCGTAATCGGCCTCAGCGCATGCGCAATCCGCGCCACTTCCGCCGCGCGCTCCGCCACACCCAGGGGAACACTCGTCGCCTGCCGTAACGCCTTGTTCACGCCGACTCCACCGTCATCTGTCTCCCGTGCCGCACGATACGCCTTCATCACGACGTTGTACGACTCGGCATCCGCATCAATCGCAGCCTTCAACTCCTCGCGCAACGTCGCCAGCCGCCCAATCGCCTCGCTCAACTGCGCCTCATACTGCAGATAAGCTTTCTTGCCTCGCGACATTGCCGCCACCATGTGCGC
>NZ_JBARMD010000250.1:0-2235 GCF_049802275.1 Occallatibacter sp.
TCTGCAAGGGCGCGTACAAGGAGCCGGGAGAAGTCGCCTTCCCCAAAAAATCCGACGTCGACGCCAACTACGTAAAGCTCGGCAACATGCTGCTGCAAAGCCCGATCTATCACGGCCTCGCCACGCATGACGAAAAGATGATTGCAGCGGCGAAGTCCTTCGTCGCACAGCGCGGCATTGACCGCAGCCATTTCGAATTTCAGATGCTTTTTGGCGTCCGCCGCGATCTCCAGCGGAAGCTCGTCGCCGAGGGATACAACGTCCGCGTCTACATCCCCTTCGGCCGCGAATGGTACCCCTACTTCATGCGCCGGTTAGCGGAACGCCCCGCCAACGTCTTCTTCATCGCCAAGCAGATGTTCCGCCAGTAATCGAGCTTCTTTTTGCCGAGGATGTAGATTGTATTCTTCGTTACGGCATAGCCGAGAGCAGGCCGGAACACAATGAGCCGGGCGGTACACATGCCAGGTCTGCCGGAGATCGTTCCCGAGAGAAACGGCCCGCGTTTCCCCAGCTTGATGTTTATCAGCGACCAGTCATCCATCCTGGCGATCTGGCCATAGCTGCGGAGGTTCCGTATCTCCTCTGAAGCATCATCGATCGGCGCTAGCGGAAGCATGGACTCGTCGCCTTCCGCGCCAACGCCTGTCATAGCACGCCTCCTTCGCCAGAAAAAGGTCCAGAGCCACGTCGATTCGTCTGAGCAGGGCAGAAAAAACATCGGCCCTGCCCAGAGAAGCACTTTAGCCCTCGGCGGTCCCGGGATCGATGGTCGTCGAGACTTCGGCAATGATATTCGCCGGAAAGCCACCCAGTTGGGCATGCTCCCTGATCAACTTCTCGTTTGAAGCGCGATAGATGCAGTAAATCTTGTCCCCGGTTACGAAACTCTGAATCCATTGAATCTCGCATCCGAGTTTGCTCAGCACGCTGCACGACGTTTGCGAAATGCTCTTCAGCTCCCCGGCTGTCAGATTTCCCGCACCGGGAACTTCGCGCTCAATGACATACTTCGGCATCGGAACCTCCATCTTGCGATTCTTGATCAGGCAATGCGCCAATTGGAGCGTGTGCTCGCGAGCTTTGGCGTTCTCTCATTGCTGGCCTTCGCAAGTCACCCGGTTGTTCCAGTCCACGAATGCTCCCTGAGGATTGTCCCGCCAGGCCCAGACATGGAGTTCGAAGAACGGCGCCGGGATGTTGTATCGATTCGGGATGCCAACAAGAAGAAAGCTTTGTCCTTCGAGAACAGGCGGCCCACTGTGAGTCTTCAGCCAAGTTGCCGAGTCCACGATGAACTCAACGCCAACCAGGCGCATCTTTCCGTCTGAAGGCTCGTAAATCAAGGCTTGTGGATGCGCGGCATCAATCTCTCCGGCCCCCACCAGCGTCGGATTTACATAATGCACTCCCATTGCTCCGTGATCCGATCCACTCACGCAACCAAGGAATGGTCCGTACCCAGCGGGTCCGGCATTATTGACGTCGATGAACTCCCTGGTCGCGTCGCGAACCATTTGAACCAGTTTGGCTGGAGCCGAATGTGCGTGATCGGCATTGGAATCCGGGTTCTGACCTGCCGCCAGCAGCGCCGCGCCGGGCGCAAAGCCGAGTGCAAGGGAGGCAAAGATGGGGGCTGCGATGCGGCATACGAAGTTGGTTCTCATTGGGATCTCCTTTTGGCGTGAGGAATCGTCTGTCGGCGGACATCGCCTTCAAGTCGCGATTTATCAGGGAAATGCCTGCGACAAAACGGATATTGCGCCCGTCATGCCGAGCCCTCAATAGCGAACACCTGTCGGACATCTTAATTTTTCCTGTCTTTTCAAATACATGACTCTGAAAGGGATGTCGCACAAAACCGCAAAGAGTGTAGAATCTGTCCACCTTGAGGGGGTGTTGTTGTGGGATCAAGCCCGGCCGGAGCGCAGGAATCCATCAGATTCGGGGAGGATTTCCAGGTCGATCTGCGAGCCTTCGAGCTCCGCCAAGCCGGACGTGTCCTCAAACTGGAGCGCCTTCCCCTGCAAGTCCTGGTGATCCTGATTGAGCAGAAGGGGCAGCTCGTCACTCGCGAAGAAATTGCCGAGAAGATCTGGGGCAAGGACGTCTTTCTCGACACTGACAACAGCATCAACGGCGCTGTCCGCAAGATTCGTCAAGTCCTAAAGGACGATCCCCAAGAGCCCCGCTTTGTTGAAACCCTCACCGGCAGGGGTTACCGGTTCATAGCCC
>NZ_JBARMD010000251.1:0-4076 GCF_049802275.1 Occallatibacter sp.
TGGCACGCCGAGCCTCATCGGAAAATTCAGCCTCCGGAGTAAAGATTGGAATTGGCGCCGAAACACCACCGCCAATGTGATAAACGCCGCCGCCGGTGTTGCCGCCGGTACCCGGTCCGTATCCATTCCCGTTCCCTGAGCCAAGCCCCCCGCCGTAGCCGCTGCCCATACCTCCGCCCCCGCCCGAACCGTTAGAGGCCAGTTGCACATTGGCGGAGTTCTTTACGCCAAAGTTCAGCATCTGCGGGTTATCTGGCAGGGTGATGTCCTTCTGCACATTGATCGCTGGCGTAAAAGCGAGCTTCGGCTTTTCCAGGATCGGGACCATCGGAGGCGTAATTGGATCCTTCATCCGCGGGGGCAGCTTGCCCTTCAAGGGGTCAACAATGTCATGCGAACCGCCACCGCCACCGCCGCCCGCCGGTGTGGCCAGCTTGGGCGCCTTCAGAATGTCGCTCACATCCACGCTGGTCAGGTTCATTGCCGGCTTCGTCACGGGATGTATAAAGGTCAGCCCGAGCCAGATTGCCAGCGCCAGTATTCCAAGATTGATAAAACTCGATGTCCCGACAGCCCAGGGATTTGCCTTTACCGCCATCCGGTCCGGCACCGGGATCGGCTTTGATGTCAGAACCAGCGGTGGAAGCTTTGGGGGAAAAAAGACGTCGTGGATATTCTCGTAGAGATCTTTCCAGATCGGCTTTTCGTCGAACGCCTTCCCGAGGAACGAGTCAAGCTCGTGACCTTCCATCGAGGGCAAGTCGTCCTTTGTCTCTGAATCTGGCTGGATTAAAACGTCATTTGCCATATTTGCCGATGTTGGCCCATTTGGCTGGGGCGGCCATAATTGGCCATCGCCCGCCTCCCGGTCCATCTCTCCATTATGCTCGACATTACCCGTCTTTGTCTTTAGATGAGAAGACGCCGGGTCGGGGGTTGTTGTGTTCTCCAGAGACTCGTATTTCCCGGAAATGAGAGCTCCCATAAACGATAGACGGAGTCCGGCAAGAGTTGTTACCTAAATTTTCTCTCCCGCTCCTTTACACTAAATATTCACGATCTTCTTACCGTTCTCATGGGAGTTCAAATGTCTCCAGCGCCGGAGTTGAAGGCGACCTTAACCTTGCCGCAAACCACCTTTCCGATGAAGGCCAATCTGCCTCAGAATGAGCCCCTTCGGCTGGAAAAGTGGGCTGCGCTTCGCCTCTATGAAAAGTTGCGCGAAACCTGCGCCGGCCGCCCCGCATATTTGCTCCACGATGGACCTCCGTACGCCAACGGTCCCATTCACCTCGGCCACGCCCTTAACAAGGGATTGAAAGACTTTGTCGTCAAATCGAAAACCATGGCCGGCTTCGACTCCCCCTATGTCCCGGGCTACGACTGCCACGGCCTGCCCATTGAGATCAAGGTCGACGAGCAGCTCGGCCGCAAGAAGCTGGAAATGCCGGTTCCTGAGGTGCTCGCCGCCTGCCGCGACTACGCGCAAAAGTACGTTGACCTGCAAACCTCCCAGTTCGAACGCATCGGTTGTTTTGGCCGCTGGGACAAGCCTTACATGACCATGGCACGCGACTACGAGGCTCGCACCCTCGAGGCCTTCTACGGTTTCCTTGAGAAGGGCTTCGTCTATCGCGGACTCAAACCCGTCTACTGGTGCATCCACGACCGCACCGCCCTTGCCGAAGCTGAAGTCGAGTACGAATCACACACCAGCCCATCCATATATGTGCGCTATCGGCTGACCTCATCCCCCGAAGCGCTCGATCCTGCGCTCGCAGGCCGCGAAGTCTACACCATCATCTGGACCACAACCCCATGGACTATACCCGCCTCCATGGCCGTCGCTTTCCACCCTGACTTCGAATACGTCGCGTTCACTGCCAGTGGCGACCCAAAATTGCCCGGCTCGCCATCGGATCCCGTCTACATCGTGGCCGCCGAACTCGCGCCTGCCGTCATCGCCGCCTGCAAACTTGGCGCGACCTCAGAACTAACTCGCTTCAAAGGCAGCAATCTCGAGCACACTACTTTCAAGCACCCGTTCCTCGAGCGCAGCATTCTCGGCGTGCTTGCCACCTATGTCACAGCAGATCAAGGTACGGGCGCCGTCCACACTGCACCCTCTCATGGCGCCGACGACTTCTACACCGGCCAGCGTTACGATCTCGACCAGACCTGCCGCGTTGATGCCGCCGGTCATCTCCATGTAGACCCTTCCGCATGGCCTCTTACATCGCTCCCTCCCTTCGAAGGGAAAAAGGTCTGGGCCGCCAATCCCATCATCGTTGCCATGCTCGAGGAGTACCGCGCCCTGCTCGCCGTCTCCGATCTCGAGCACTCCTACCCGCACTGCTGGCGCTGCCACCATCCCGTCATCTTCCGCGCCACCGAGCAGTGGTTCATATCCCTCGAAACTCCGATGAAGCGCGCCGACGGGTCTGAAACCACGTATCGCCAATTGTCTATCGAAGAAATCGACAAGGTCGTGTGGGATCCCTCGTGGGGCAAAGAACGCATCACCAACATGATCGCCACCCGCCCCGACTGGTGCATCAGCCGCCAGCGTATCTGGGGTGTGCCCATCGCTGTCTTTATGTGCGAGGGCTGCAGTCAACCCATCATCGACCCGGCACTCGATCGCAAAATCATCGACCTCTTCGAACGCGAAGGCGCCGATGCCTGGCACACCACGCCCATCACCGATCTGCTTCCCGCAGGCACAAAGTGCTCGCACTGCGAAGGGGTCACGTTCCGCAAGGAAACCGATATCCTCGACGTCTGGTTCGATTCCGGCACAAGCTGGTTCGCCGTCTGCGAATCCGATCCCGACTTGCGCGCAATCTATAAAGCCTTTCAAACCGGAAGCGGCACGGAGCGTCAGGGCACGACTTCAGTCGTGCCGAACGATGCGAAAAAGACTGATGGGACTTTAGCCCCTGAGGTCCTGTACCTCGAAGGGGGCGATCAGCACCGCGGCTGGTTCCACTCATCGCTGCTCACATCGGTCGCTCTTCGTGGTCGCGCGCCCTACTCGCACGTCGCCACCGCCGGCTGGACCCTCGATGAACAAGGTCGCGCCATGTCGAAATCGCTCGGCAACGGCGTAGACCCCGTCGACATCGCCCAACGCATGGGTGGCGAAATCGTTCGCCTCTGGGTAGCGTCCATCGACTTCCGCGAAGACATGGCCGCCAGCGAAAACCTGATGCAGCGCTGCGCCGAGCTCTATCGCAAGCTGCGCAATACTTTCCGCTTCCTCCTCGGCAATCTCAACGGCTTCGATGCCGTGCGCGACCGCATCCCCGAGTCGGATCTCCTGCCGCTCGATCTATACATGCTCGCCCGCACCCGTGAACTCAGCGAGAAAATCCAAGCCTGGTACGAGGCATTTGAATTTCATCGCGTCTACCAGGCCGTCAACGAATTCGCCATCGTCGACTTGAGCTCGTTCTACCTCGACATCCTCAAAGACCGTATGTACACCTTCGCGCCGACTTCGGTTGCTCGACGTTCAGCGCAGACAGTGCTCTGGCAGATCACCGAAACCCTCGTTCGTCTCGTAGCGCCGATCATGAGCTTTACCGCCGACGAAGTGTGGGAATACCTTCCAGCCACCGCCGGCCGCGAAGAGAGCGTCCACCTCACGCTCTTTCCCAAACCAGAAGAGATCTATTCGCAAGACCCTGCGAAGTTGCTCGAAGAATGGAAACAGATCTTCAACCTTCGCGATAGAGTCATGCTCGTTCTCGAAGAGGCGCGCAAGGAAAAACACATTGGAAAAGGGCTTGAGGCCGATGTGGAGATTCGCTTCTCCAGTGAATTGCTGAACGAACTGACCGTATGGAACAAATACTCCACGAGTCTGAAAGAGATTCTGAACGTATCTAAGGTTACGCTTATCGACGCCCCATCGAACAAGATCACCGCTCTCCCTGCCAGCGGCTACAAATGCGCCCGCTGCTGGAACTTCATGCCCGAAGTCTCCAACTACGGGATCTGGCAAAACGTCTGCACCCGCTGCCAAGGCGCTCTCAAGGAGATGGGCATCAACCCGCCGGAGGCCGCTCAGTGAG
>NZ_JBARMD010000252.1:0-7252 GCF_049802275.1 Occallatibacter sp.
CCGAGGGCGGCCCCGACATCAATCAGCCCGATTACCAGACTGATTACACAAAGTGGGC
Organism: Occallatibacter sp.; assembly: GCF_049802275.1. Lineage (NCBI taxonomy): Bacteria > Pseudomonadati > Acidobacteriota > Terriglobia > Terriglobales > Acidobacteriaceae > Occallatibacter > Occallatibacter sp. The sequence continues at coordinate 59 of NZ_JBARMD010000252.1, forward strand.
CGATCAATTCAACGGCATACTCAACAACTGGTCGCGATCGATCACGGCCTGGAATGTCGCGCTCGACGAGAAAGGAAAGCCGGATATCGGGCCGTTCTCCTGCGGGGGCGTCATCACCATCGACAACGCGACCCACAAAATCACAACCAGCGGCCAGTATTGGGCATTTGCGCACTATTCCAAGCACATCAAGCGCGGTGCAAAGGTATTTGCCACCAATGCGCTGGGTGACTTGAAGATCGAGGGCGTGTCGCACTCCGGCTTCTGCAACCCTGACGGCAGTTGCGTCGTGGTGCTTGCGAACAAGGGTGCGGAGAGGCGAGTGCAACTCCTGATGGCATCGAAGACGCTGGATGTGGATCTGCCCGCGGATTCAATACAGACCTTGCACTGGTCGTAGGGGAATTCTGGCTTTAATCTGGGGTGCTTCTTCTGAAGCGCCCCATTTCTTTTTGGCTCAGTAAATTTCATTTGCCGTTTGCGTCGAGTGAATCTTGCCGGCTTCGACTGAAAGCTTGTATGTGATGCCGTCTCCGGCCCAGGACTTGATGTAAAAATCCGCCCCCGGCGCGACCTTCTGCACAGTGAAAGGACCATAGGTCAGTGGCTTGCCCTTTTGCAGCAAGCCGGATGCATGGTCGGCATCAATGAAGTACGCCGCACCGTAGCCGACCACATGTGCTCTTCCATCTGGCCCAAGCAGCACCGCAGCGCGTTCTTCAACTCCGATGCCTCGAATATAGGGAACCCCGTGAGGAAGCGGTTTCCCGTCCGGCTGGTTGAATCGGGCCAGGAAAACGAGCAGGCGTCCCATGCGATCGCGGCGCGCAAAATGGGTGTCGGTAACGATATTCCTCAAGATGGGAATGGCAAGAAAACCCTGTGCGAGACGGATTCGAGCGCTATACGGATCAGCCAGTGCGGTCTTGCCATCCAGGTTCGGATCATCGGGCTTGTCGCCTTGCGCCGTGTAAAGGTACTCGCCCATCACAGCCAACCCCGCGCTGGTGCCGCCCACCGGCACGCCGCGCCGTATCGCGTCGTTCAGCGCTGTCTGTACCGGCGTATTCATCCAGAAATTGATGTAGTTGGCCTGATCTCCGCCGGCAATGAAGATCGCGCTTGCATGTTTGATCGCATCACCGACAAAAGGATCGACCGCTGCCTCGCGATTGGGAATGATGAGTGTAGCTACCGAATTGAGGTGGCAAAGACCGCGGAGGTAGGAGTTGTATTCGTCGTCTCCGGTAGCGCGAAGCACCAGGAAATCTCCGCCGCCGGCACGATCACACAAAAACGTGAACGCCTCATCGAGATCGGTGCCGCCGCCCATCAGTGCGAACCCGGGCCGCGACTGCGCTTTGATATCGGTCGGCTCTCCCGCGCGAATATAGCGATAGGCAGGCGATTGCGACAGCGAGAGAAGCCCACCCGCCGCAAGCAAAAATCCCAAACCCAGCAGTCGCAAACGCCTCATTTCGGTAGCTTATTCTATGACGCGCCGCAAGACAGTTACGCTACGGGTTCCCCTTGCCGCGCGCGCGCCAAAAAGCAGCTCTCATGCGGATATATTTGAGCCTGGCGACTCTCCCGACCTACGGCTCAGGCGTGGCACAACGTGATAACAAAACCCGGTCTCTTGTGTGGGAGGAAGACGTTCCCGCGGAACCGCGCTTTCGGCGCGCGCAGCCGAGTGTGCCCATCTCCGGTCGCAACCTGCCCGGAATGCCCGTCGATATGGACGAGGAGGACGATGCTCCCCGCGGTCGCAGCAAGCCACGCAAATTCAGCGACGAACCCGTTCGGTCATGGTGGCGTCCGGCCACCAGTTTTGGTCGCATTCTGCTCGGAGCAGGCGTCGTAGCCGTCTTTTCGGTCATCGGTTTCTCAGCCTACGCAATTAAAAACTTTCTCGATCATGACGCACGCTTCCGCATCGCGGGCACAAGCAACATTCAAGCCACAGGCCTGGGGCAAGTCAGCCGCGCAGAGATGTTACCGGTTTTCGGCGAGGATATTGGCCGCAACATTTTCTTTGTGCCTGTTGCCGAGCGGCGCAAGCAGCTTGAGCAGATTCCGTGGATCGAGCACGCGACAGTCATGCGCCTGCTGCCCGATCAGATTCGAATCTCCGTGGTGGAGCGTAAACCGATTGCCTTCCTTCGCCAGGGTGCGCAGGTTGGTCTAGTCGACGCCAATGGCGTTCTGCTAACCGAGCCACCGGCCATGATGGCGCAGCATCACTATTCCTTTCCGGTGGTCACAGGCATGGACGCGCGCGATCCCATTGCTTCGCGCCGCGCCCGGATGGAGACTTATCAGCGCCTCATCGGCGAACTCGACGCCGGCGGTCAGCACCTGTCCGACCAGATCTCCGAGATCGACATGTCAGATCCGGAAGATGCGCGCGTGTTGATGCCGGAGCAGGGAACTGATATTCTGGCGCACTTCGGTTCAGATCACTTCATGGAGCGGTATCAGCGCTACAAGGCGCACATTGCCGAGTGGCGGCAGCAGTATCCCAAGCTTGCCGAGGTGGATCTGCGCTACGAACAGCAGGTCGTGCTGCAGATGACGGGCGGCGCGAATCCCTCGCCGGCGAAACTGAATCCGAGTGAGGCGATTGACTCCTCATTGGAACCACCGAAACCAGAAGCGGGAAAGCCGGAAGTCAAGGCCGACGAGGCAAAGCCTCCGGAACCAAAGCACGCCGAAACTGCCAAAGTTGCAAAGGCGCACAGCCAGACCAAGCCGCCGGCGAAGACGAAAACCACCACGAGCAAATCCGCAAAGAAGAAGCATCCTGCCCCGAAGCACGTCGTGAAGAAGACGACACCGAAACCGCACCCTGCCACCACAACCACAGGCTAGTGAGAGAACGATGATCGAGAAGCAAGACAACCTGATCGTGGTGCTCGACATGGGTAGCTCGTGGACGCGGGTGCTGGCGGCCGACGTAAATGAGGGCGCGCTTCGCTATCGAGGACACGGCCTGGTTGAATCGACCGGAATGCGCAAGGGACTTATCTCCGAGCTCGGTCCCGCAGCCAAGGTGGTGAAGCAGGCGAGTGAGCAGGCCGAGTGGACAGCGCGCGCCAACATCGACCAGTGTGTCGTGGGTGTCGGCGGTCCGCATATTCGCGGACTGAATACGAATGGTGGACTCGATCTGGGCAGCCGCATGCGCGAGATCACCCGGGAAGATGTGCGGGCCGCAGTCGAGCGGGCTCGCGCAGTTGAAAGGCCCCCGGACCGCGAAATTCTCCACCTGCTGCCGCGCCAGTTCATCCTTGACGACCAGCCCGGCATCTTCGATCCGGTCGGTATGGTAGGAGCACGCCTCGAAGTTGATCTGCATATCGCCACCTGTTCGGGCAGCGCGTTGCAGAGCACTGTGACCTGCGCCAATCGCGCAGGTCTTGAAGTATCAGAAGCGGTTCTTGAGTCGATCGCCGCGGCGGAGTCGACCCTTTCGGCAGATGAGCGCGAACTCGGCGTATGTCTTCTCGATATAGGCGCGCACTCCAGCGATATGGTTGTCTTCTTCGAGGGCGCGGTAGCACACACATCATCGGTGCCCGTTGGCGGCAATCACTTCACCAACGATCTCGCCGTCGGTTTGCAGATGCCGGTGGCGCAGGCCGAAGAACTAAAGCGCCAATACGGACACGCCGTCGTCACCGCGGTTCCGCTTGAGGCGGAGATTGAAATCAACAACCCGGAACCGCAGCGTCTCACATTGCGCACGCTCGCGGAGATTCTGGAACCGCGGGCACGTGAACTTTTATACTTTGTAAAAGAGAGTCTTCGCCAGGGTGGCGTGCTTGAGGCGCTCGGTGCCGGTTGTGTGCTGACCGGCGGAGGCGCAATGTTGCCGGGAATGCTGGACGTTACCGAGAGCCAGCTTCGTGTTCCCGCAAGGACAGGTATGCCGGTGCGGCTCTCGAACATGCCAGGCGAATTAGTTCATCCCAGCTTTTCCACTGCCATCGGAATGCTACTGTATGCACATCGCACACGCGTAACCCGTGCGGCAGAAAACAACAGCCTGCGCGCCAAACTGCGCGCCATCTTCGCAGCGAGTTTCTAAGGCAAGGATCATGTCAACGACGAATGGGGAGGCGCCAACCGCTATGGATCAGCAGAAGATTGAAGCCGCAGAGATACGCATTCAGTTTCACGATGAAGAACAGCGGGGGGCGCGGATCAAGGTAATCGGTGTGGGCGGCGGCGGCGGCAACGCCGTCAATCGCATGATCCAGGCTGGCCTCGAAGGCGTTGAGTTCATTGCCGCGAATACCGATGTGCAGGCGCTGAAACTTTCTCTTGCTCCGATAAAGCTGCAGCTTGGCGTCCGGTTGACTGCCGGGTTGGGTGCGGGCGCGAATCCCGATGTAGGCCGTCGCGCGGCGCTCGAAGATTCCGAAAAAATCATCGAAGCTCTCGAAGGCGCTGACATGGTGTTTGTGACGGCGGGCCTTGGCGGAGGCACCGGAACCGGGGCGGCTCCAGTGATTGCCTCGCTCGCCAGCGAGATGGGGATCCTTACCGTTGCTGTCATCACGCGGCCGTTCGCGTTCGAGGGCAAGCGCCGTCTACAGCAGGCCGAGCGCGGCTTGAAGGAACTGCTCGAGAGCGTGGACACGATGATCGTGATCCCTAACGAGAAGCTGCTCGCCGTTGCCAAGGACGCAGGCTTTTTCGAGAGCTTCCGCATCGCCGACGACGTTCTGCGCCAGGGTGTGCAGGGCATTTCCGACATCATTACGATCCCGGGCATCATCAACCGCGATTTTGCCGACGTAAAAACCACGATGGCCGGCATGGGCCACGCGGTCATGGGGACAGCAATTCGCTCCGGCGACAATCGCGCCAAGGAGGCCGCACAGGCGGCCATGGCGTCGCCGCTGCTTGATGCAGGCGCAATTGATGGAGCACGCGGCATCCTGATCAACATCACGGGCTCCAGCAACTTGAAGCTCTCCGAAGTCAACGAGGCCTCCTCGCTGATCCAGAGTTCGGCACACGAGGACGCCAACATCATCTTCGGTGCGGTGCTCGACGAACGGATGGGCGACGAGGTGAAGATCACGGTCATCGCCACCGGTTTCCGCGACCAGATGCCGGAACGGCGTGCGCGCATGCTGAATGTGGAAGAGATGGCGGTTATTTCGGTTCCGGTGGTTGCGGCGGATTCGTGGATGCGCGAGAAAGCTCCAGCGCCGGCACCCGCGCCTCCACGGTTTATGAGTGAGGAAGAGGACGAGGAATCCGATGAAGTCGATGCCGAGCCAGAGTTCGTGGCAGCGGCGGCGCGTCCCAATCGGATCGAGATCGCCGAGGAGCCGGCATTTGTGCCCCTGCCACGTGACTACGCTTCTGACTTTGGTAACAGCGCGCGGACACCTGCGATTACGGAGGAGCATGTCGCCCAGCCGGCTGTAAGTCCTTTGACTGCAGCCGCGGCTGAGGAAGAAAGGGATTTGGATGTACCGACGTTTATGCGCCGGATGAAGTTCTGATGCAAGCAGCTTTAAAACGGGGACTTGCTTTGAATCCAGAGAGCGGTATAGTTCAAAGTAGCTCTCAAAATCCAAGGGTCCCAAATAGTAGTTCAAGCAGTGATGTTGTCTTTCCCCCGGGTTAATTTGTGGGCAGTCAACATCGAAGTCATCGGGTGACTTTGCTCACATACTGCAGCCAACGCGTGTGGGATAACCAGTTTCAAGATCTGAAAGAAATGCGCTGCTGCTGGGCGGACGCATGGCACGCAATCCACTGTTGAGGGGAATTTTTCTGGGATGAGACTTTTTGGCGCTATTGCCTTGGGGCTAACGGTTATCGGGACGAGCATCGGCGCTGGTCGCGCTGTTGCGCTCGACGTGCAGCACACGGTGCATCACTCGAAGACCACTAGCAAGCATCTGGCCGTCAGGCATACTACGCATTCCAGCGGGAGCATCCATCGAGTTCATACCACCGCTTCGAGCGCCTCTCTTCATCACGCCGTGCTTACCAGCCGGCATCATCATTATTATGGCGAGCGCTTCACTGCCAGTTCTTTTGCCAAGGGCGACATCTTTGCGGGCGACGTCACGGCCGGTGAAGATCCGGTAGTCCGCCAGGCGGCGATTGATGCGCTAGGCGACATGAACGGCACGGCGGTGGTGATCGATCCCTCCAACGGCCGCATCCTGGCCATGGTCAACCAGAAGTTGGCACTTTCGCCGGGCGCGGAGCCCTGCTCCACCATCAAGCTCTCGGTTGCTCTCGCTGCGCTGAGTGAAGGCCTCGTCACACGCGACACGCCGGTACAACTGGCGGGCTTCCGCATGAACATGACGGATGCTATCGCCAAGAGCAACAACCTCTACTTCGAAGAACTCGGTCGCGAACTCGGATTTGAGCGTGTGCGCCATTACGCCACACAGTTCGGATTGGGTGAACTGGCCGGGTATCACATCCAGGGCGAACAGCTTGGCGAATACCCGACCCAGGTGTTGCCCGCATCGGAAGGCGGCGTAGGCCGCATGTGCAGCTTCGGACAGGGCGTTTCAATGACGCCGCTGCAACTTGGCGCATTTGTCGCGGCCATGGCCAATGGCGGAACTCTCTACTATCTGCAGCACCCCACTTCGACTGAAGAGGTTATGGCGTTCAGCCCGAAGGTGAAGCGGACCCTGGATATCGCTCGCTACGTACCGGATATGCAGGACGGCATGGCGGGCGCCGTGCAGTATGGGACCGCACGCCGCCTGCGCGCCAATTTCCAGGAACTGCCGGTCTTCGGCAAAACGGGAACCTGCTCCGATAAGGGAACGCGGTTCGGGTGGTTTGTTTCGTACTCCGAGGCACCGCAGGGGAGCCTGGTGACGGTGTTCTTCCTCGAAGGCGGACGGCCGACATTTGGTCCGCGCGCTGCGGAACTGACCGGCGAGTTCTACAAGAACCTCTGGGATCGCAATTATTTCGCCGAGAAGGGCACGCAGGCTCACGCCGCACTGCAAGTGATAAGCACAACGAGCACACGGTAGTCGTCAGCGTCCTCTACGGCAAAAGCCGCCTTCGGGCGGCTTTTCTATTGCTGGTTCGCGCACATACCCCTATTACCCGGTCTCTGCGGGCAAGTTCCCTGTTTTCATGTGCTTGCGGAGGCAATAATATACTTGACGAATCAAGTAAACTTTGCCATAC
>NZ_JBARMD010000253.1:0-19604 GCF_049802275.1 Occallatibacter sp.
CTATGCAACCTCGAAATTCGCGCCGGGCGCAAGGAGTAAACTTCGAGTTGCAGCAGAGATTCAGCAACAGTACGCGTTCAAAGAGAGACCCATGTCGCGGTTCCGTCTTCTTCTGCTCGGCTTCACCCTTATCGCCCTCTCTCTCAATTCACTCTCTGCACAAACTGCATCCGAAGAAGGTCCGCCTGCTGTGCTCACACTCAATGTGCGCACGGTCGTCGAGGATGTCGTGGTGATGGACAAGAGTGGACGAGCCGTCTCCGGCCTGCGCAAAGAGGACTTTCAGGTTCTGGAAAATGGCAAACCGCAGGTCATTACCTTCTTTGAACCAAATTTCACCAATGTAGAAGGTGCCCTCCAGCGTTCCACACTGCCAACAAACACCTTCACCAACATTCCTATCGCGGATCCGCATAACGTCACCAACGTATTGCTCCTGGATGCGCTTAATTCGTGGCCCGAGGACCGAATGTACGCTCAGGTGCAGATGGTGAAATATCTGGCCTCACTTCCACCAAACTTGCGCATTGGCATCTTCACGCTCACCGGCGAAAAGCTAAATCTGATTCAGGGATTCAATCAGGATTCTTCCGCACTGAGGGCGGCCATCGCAAAATTTACTTCCAAACGTTCCGCTGCATCGTCGCTTTCAAAACCAGCCGAGCAACAGGCATTGGTGGCTACGGTTGATGAGATGAAGCAAGCGGCGAAGGAGACAAATAACCCTCGACTTACCGAAAGCGCGGACGCACTGCAGCACTTTCTGAAAATGGGAGTCGGAATTGTCGATGAACATGACAGTTTAAGGACCACACTGAATGCTCTTCAATCCTTGGCACGGTATCTCGCTGCCGTGCCAGGCAGGAAAAATCTGTTCTGGCTTGTCGGCAATTTTCCGGTCTGCAATGGCTGTGGGTACGACGATTTCTATCGCGAAACCAAGGACAAGCTCGCCGAGGCGGGGGTATCTGTTTATCCCATCGACGCTCACGGAGTGGACTCGGATATGGGACTCGGACCAGACGCTTTTAAGCACCAGGTTTCCACCCGATTAATCGACAGCGGAATCTGGGCGGACGATACAGGTGGGACGGCTTACCACGCGAACGAGATCAACCAGGAGATTGCAGACGCCCTTGATCATGGCTCGCGCTACTACATGCTGGCTTATGTTCCGCGTGATCGCAAGGAAGAGGGCCGGGGGCGCACCGTTGAAGTGAAGGTCACTGGCAACTATAAGATCTTCTATCGCAAGCACTATTTGGAGCTAACGCAGAGAGACATCAAAACGGCGAACATGGCGCCCGCCAAGAGTCCGTTGCTTCCACTGATGGGTCACGGGTTGCCCAACTCCGCAGAGATCCCTTATCGCTTGAAGGTGGTCCCTTCCACTGTGCAACCAGGATCCGGCGCTGGCCGCGCCGGGCAGAATGCGCAACTGACAGGCAAGCTCATGCGGTATGACGTAGGTTTCGACCTGCAAGCCAGCGCCTTGTCTCTGCTTCCGGACGCTGACGGCATGAGACGCAAGTCGCTGCAGGTTGCGCTGGTAGTCTATGGCCAGGACTTCAAGCCACTAAACTGGGAGACTCGCAACATCAGCCTGCTGATCAACCCAGCGCAGTGGGCCGTGGATCAGCGTGCTGACATTCGCTTCCACATCGAGATCGATGCCCCCTCAGGCGATGTCTACCTGCGCACAGGAGTGTATGACAGCTCGTCAAGCAAGGTAGGAACGCTGGAGATTCCGCTCAGTGCCGTCACGCTTGCACAGAATTAGCCGCGGTCTTTTCTAACTGAAGGGTCAGCCTGAAGGACGCCGTCAAGTTCAGACTAGAACTTGCGCGACCACTCTTTCGGCCAGCGCTCCACAATCACCTTCTTGTCCGTGAAGAACTCAATGGCATCGCGCCCTTGCGCATGCATCACGCCAAAGAAGCTGCCCTTCCATCCCGAGAATGGAAAGTACGCCATGGGCGCGGGCACGCCAATGTTGATGCCCACATTCCCCGTTGAAACCGAAGTTCGGAACTTGCGCGCAGCAGCGCCGGACGAGGTGAAGATTGAACTGGCATTTCCGTAGGCGGAGCGTTCAATCATCGCTACCGCCTCGTCCACCGTATCTGTATGGACGACTGAAAGCACAGGGCCGAAAATCTCCGTCTCCATCAGCGGACTCGTCGCCGGCAGCCCATCAAGTACCGTCGGGCCAACGAACGATCCAGCACCGCCGTTCCCATTCGTTCGTCTCCCATCAACAATCGTGTCTGCTCCGTGCTCGGCGCCCTGCCCGATAAGCGAAACGACGCGCTCGCGGCTGGCCTGTGTAATCACAGGTCCCATCTGGGTCGCGGGATCAAGCCCGTTGCCCACTTTCAGAGAACCAGCCGCCGCCGCAATCGAATCGCGAAACCAGTTTTTCGCCTCACCCACGGTCACCGTCACGCTCACTGCAAGGCATCGCTGTCCTGCGCAGCCAAACGCCGAATCGGCAATGATCTTCGTCGTGGTCTCTTGATCGGCATCAGGCAGCACCACGACGTGATTCTTCGCTCCGCCCTGGCACTGCACACGCTTGCCGCTGGCTGAACCGCGCGCGTACACATGCTTGGCCACCGGCGTCGATCCAACAAAGCTCACTGCCCGGACAAGCGGATGATCCAGCAGCGCATCCACTGTAGTCTTGCCGCCGTTCACCAGGTTCACCACTCCGTCGGGCAACCCCGTTTCCTGAATCAGTTCGAGAAGGCGCGCCGCAGAGAAGGGAACCCGGTCGCTCGGCTTCAGCACCACGGTGTTGCCGGTTGCAATCGCGTATGGCAAAAACCACAGCGGAATCATCAACGGGAAATTGAACGGCGTAATCACCGCGCAAACGCCCAGCGGCTGCCGCACCATAATCTCATCGATTCCCGGCGCTACATCTTCAAGGGAGTAGCCCTGCATCAACACAGGAATGCCGCACGCCACTTCCACGTTCTCAATTCCGCGACGCAACTCTGCCTTCGATTCCGACAGCGTCTTGCCGTTTTCGATGGTGATCAGGCCGGCGAGGTGATCGATATGCTCTTCGAGGAGCGTTTTCAACTTGAACAGGTACTGTACTCGATCCACTGCAGGAACCGTGCGCCACGAAGCGAATGCAGTGTGCGCCGCCTGTACCGCGGCATCCACCTCGGCAGCCGAACCTGCCGGCGAATTCCCCAGCGCTTCGCCCGTTGCAGGATTCAGCAGTTCAATTCCGGCCGGACTCGCGGAGGGAATCCACTTACCGCCGATGAGATTGTGAATGGAGGAGGAAGCAATAGCCGTCATGGGAATTCAATGTAACCCACCAGGCATAAAGACGGCATCCGGAATCGGCAGGGCTCTGGCGAATTTCCCGCAATTTAAAAGTGCTCACGACAAACACCTTGTCATGTTGACCGAAGTCGAAACATCTGCACTTGTTCTTTTCCGACCCGCCAAACTGCGCTTCAATCTCGATTCAGATCGGCTCCGAGCGGCAATCTCAGCCCGCAATCCCCGCCAGCCCCTGCAACGATTTGATTTCGTAATGCGCTGACTCCTTGTCATACCGGGTGAGGTACTTCAGGCGATCCTCGGGGATGATCGCGACCGCATAATGCGGCCCGGCCACAGCCTGCAGCTTCTCGATCGATTCCCACACCATGATCGTGATGAACTCCACCTCGTCGCCCAGCGTTCTCCTCAGCACAATGCCGCCCTTGTATCCCGGGATTTTGCTCATTCCCGGAAGCAGTTCCGGCTTCAACATCGCCTCGTAGCCATCGGCGTTCTCAGGCCTGGTATATCCGTGCCAGATCCGTGCGATCATTGCCATCCCTCCCAAATTCCCCTTCACCCGCTGTCCAGATCAGAATGCTACGGCGCTCGAGAATACGCCAGTGCGCATTTGCCGTCTGTTATCGTTAACGGTTCGGCTGCGTTCCCGCAGCGTTGCTACTGAAACCTATTCGGAGGACATGACACGATGCTGCGGATCGCTCGCCACCTTGGTATCACGCTTATACTTTCGTCGTCGCTGGCCGTCGCGCAAGAACAGGCCTTGCAGCCCACCACCGCGGCCCAGGCCCCCAGTCGCGACACCAGCTACATCGACTCCAACGGCACTGCCCATGTCACGCGCGTCGTGCCGGTTCCGCAGACCATCAGCCCTGAAGCACAAAAATCCATCAGTCGCGCCGAGCCCGACCAGGGGCCTCCCCAGCCGCTCGAACAGCGCCGCAAGATGACCGATGCCTACACCGCCCGTGCCCGCGAAGAGTGGTCGAAGCTCTGCCCCAACACCATCGTCGAAGAAAAGATGGCCGGCGTTCCCGTCCGCATCGTCACGCCTGACAACTTGCCCGCCGCCAACAAGAACAAGGTGCTGCTGAACCTGCACGGCGGCGGTTTCAACTCCGACTCCGGCTCCTTCACCGAATCGATTCCGATTGCCAGCTATACGGGAATCAAGGTCGTCGCCGTTCTCTATCGACTCTCGCCCGAGGTCAAATTTCCGGCTGCCGTCGACGACTCCATCGCCGTTTATAAGGAACTGCTGAAGACCTATAAGCCTGCGCACATCGTTATCTACGGAACATCGGCTGGAGCCATCCTTACCGCCGAGGTCGCGGCGAAAATCAAGCAGCTCAGCCTTCCCATGCCCGCCGCCCTCGGCATCTTCAGCGGCATGGGCGACTTTGCCCGCGACGGTGATTCGCAGGCCATGTACGCGCTGCGCGGCCTCGCCGGACACCTCGATCCGCCGGAGCCGGGAGCGCACGATCCGTTTTACGTCGCTTCCACGGACCCTAAAGACACCATCCTCTCGCCCATCTACGGTGACCTCCACGGCCTGCCGCCCACCCTCTTCGTCACCAGTGGCCGCGACCTGCTGCTCAGCGGCACCATCAACCTGCATCGCGCCTACCTCCTCGCAGGAGTCGATGCGCGCCTCATCGTCTACGACGCGCTCCCGCATGCCTTCTGGTACAACCCGCAACTACCCGAGGCGATTGAGGCCAACCACTTCATGGCCGACTTCTTCGTAAAACAGCTCGATAAGTAGCTGAGGCACCGTTGATTTCACAAATCCGCATCTCCGGCGAGATTGAATCACTTGACATAGAGAACTCTATATTGTAGAGTACTTCTTGTAAGTGATTCCGGCCGTGGACATCGCTGGCTGGAAGCGATTGTGAGGTCAGCATGACCTGGAAACCGATCAAATTCGCGCTTGGCACAGCACTCGCGGCGGTTTTGCTGCCAGCTTTAGCCCTCCCCCTTGCCGCACAGCAACCGGCCTCCCCTGGCGTCGAAGCCCAGCGCGACGCCATGAAGAAGCTCGCTTTCCTTGCCGGTCATTGGTCCGGCCCGGTCTCAATCTCGCGCGGGCCCGGCGAGCCGCTAAAGCTTATCCAGGCCGAGAATGTCGAGTACAAGCTCGACGGTCTTATTCTCCTTATCCAAGGTCAGAGCACCGGCTCGGATGGCAAGGCGCAGTTTCAGGCGCTGGCTATCGTCTCTTATGACGACGTCACTCACACCTACCACTTCCGCGCATACAACGACGGACACTACGTCGACACGGAACTCAGCGTACAACCTGACGGATTCGCGTGGGGATTCGATGCGGGACCGGCAAAGATCCGGAACACGATGCACCTCACCGCCAAGGGCCAATGGCTGGAGACCACCGACGTCACCTTCGGTGGCGCTCCGCCGCATCGCAGCGTCGACATGCTGCTCACCCATGAGCAGTGAGTCTCCAACAAGAATCTCAAGGAAGGAGAATAGCCATGGACGATCACCTGAGCACGCAGGATTTGAGAGAACGGGTTGCATTGATTGAAGACATGATCGCGGAGGGCAGGCGCTCGACAGAAAGCTGGGGTTGGATCTTCGTGCTGTGGGGCATTGCCTATTACGCCGCCATTTTGGGAGGCGGTGTCATCCGCAATCCGATGGTCTGGCCTGTCACGATGACCACCGCCTGCATTGTGACGGGCATACTCGTCGCCACTCGCAGGGGACAGAATCACGTGAATACCACGATCGGGCGCGCTATCGGCGCGGTGTGGCTCGCGGCGGGAATTTCGATGTTTCTCGTATTTTTGTCTTTAGGGACGAGCGGCAGAATCGACCAGCACATCATGGTGGCGGTGCTTGGCGCCATGCTGGGGAGCGCCAACGCGGCATCCGCGATGATCTTGAAGTGGAAGTTGCAATTCGGCTGTGCCGTCGTGTGGTGGGCCTGTGCAGTGTTCGCGTGCTTCGGGAAGAGCACACAGCTCACAATTGTGTTTTTGACTGCCATTTTCATCTGCCAGATCGGGTTCGGCATTTACGCGATGACGATGGACGCTCGCCGGCGTAGAGCAGGCAGTGTGAGCCATGCCTGAGCTACCGGAGCTCAATCCCGTGATTCACGGCAAGCTGCGCCTTGCGCTGCTCTCACTGCTTGCGGGAGTGGAGCAGGCGGAGTTTACGTGGCTGCGATCGAAGACCGGCTCGACGGATGGGAACCTGGGTGCGCAGTTGCTGAAGCTCGAAGAGGCGGGCTACGTCGCCGTCGAAAAGAAGTTCGTACTGCGCAAACCGCAAACGATCTACCGCATCACCGAGCACGGACGGCAGGAGCTCGGCGATTATGTGCAGGCACTCAAACAACTGCTGGGCTCGGCGATTACGGCCTAGCCGGTACGGGCGCCTCCGCGCTGGCTGCGAGATCGGCGCGCACTCGCTGCATGATGCCGAGGTAGTAGGCGAGGTTGTGAATCGAATTGAGCGTCCCGCCGAGTGGCTCTTTGCACTGCATCAAGTGGCGCAGATAGGCTCTGGAGTATCGTCGGCACACCATGCAGTCGCAGGCAGGATCAGCAGGGCCTTGATCTTCCGCATACTGCTTGTTCTTGATGTTGACGCGTCCCTCGCTGGTGAAGAGAAGCCCGTGACGCGCGGCGCGAGTCGGAATCACGCAGTCCATCATGTCCACACCCATGCGCGCGTACATCTCAATCTCGTCTGGATAGCCCACGCCCATTACGTAGCGTGGCTTGTCTTTCGGCAGCAGCGGCAGCACTTCGCGGATTACTTCGAGCGTAAGTTCGCGCGGCTCGCCCACACTCAATCCGCCGATTGCGTATCCATCGAAATTCATTTCGACCAGCCGCTCTGCACTTTCACGGCGAAGGTCGTGATACATCCCGCCCTGCACGATCCCAAAAAGTTTCTGCGGGTGCCCGTCGAAGCCATCCCGCGGGTGCCCCAGGTCTCGCGTTTGAGACCTGGGATCGTTGAACCACGAGACCTCATCCTGATGCGCACGGAAATGTTCGAGCGACCGCCGCGCCCATGACATGGTTAAGCGGAGGCTCTCTTCCGCGCGCGTCCGGTCCGCAGGATACTCCGTGCACTCATCAAAAGCCATGCAGATATCCGCGCCCAGCGCGATCTGCACATCCATGGAATGCTCGGGAGTAAAAAAGTGCGAACTCCCGTCTAGATGAGACCGGAAGCGCACGCCCTCGTCCGTTACTTTGCGCAAGTGGGCGAGGCTATATACCTGAAAGCCTCCCGAATCGGTAAGCATGGCGCGAGGCCAGCTGATGAAGCGATGCAGCCCGCCCATGCGACGGATAGCCTCATGTCCGGGGCGCAGGTAGAGGTGATAGGTATTGCCGAGAATGATCTGCGCGTCCAGTTGCTCGAGAATTTCCTGCGGAACGGCCTTGACGGTGCCGGCGGTTCCCACGGGCATGAACACCGGGGTTTCCACGGTCTGGTGCGGCAGGTGCATCTGTGCGCGCCGGCCGCCACCGTCGCTCGTGTTGAGCAGATTGAATGTGAGGCTCACTTCGTCATTTTAGCTTGTGGGTGTTGAGCGGAAACGCGCAGAGAGTTCGATGACAGCCTCCCTGCGCGCTTATGATCCTTACCCAATGCGGCGGCCGCGGTGTTTGGCGCGGAAGACCCTGCGCGAAGCTGCATTCTGCCGGTGATGGATCATGCGGCGATCCTTCATCGTCAAGCGGCCGTTGTAACGCGCGCGTATGGTGCGGAACTGGCGATGAATACGCATTTGCTGGCGCTCGAAGCGTGCGCCCTGGCGCGGAGTTATACGATCGTTGCTGATTCCGTTTCCGATGCGTCGCTGCTGCTGGTTGAACTCGCGCTTGAACTCAGGTTTCACAATTGAATTCTTCTGTTGTTCCTGCGCAGTGGTTTGGGCAAATGTCAGGGCGGGCGCTGCAGCGAGGGCCGCCACAAGTGCAAGCTTGATGATTCTCATGGTGTTTCTCCTTCTGTGACGGCGGTGACTTGATTTGTTCCTGGCCACTCACACTTACAGAAACACCACATCTGAAAATTAGATGTCAGCCTTTTGGATGAGTCCTGTTTGCTTGCTTAAGAATTGCTGAAGGTTTCGCGCGCGCTTACTTCGCTCCGCCCAGCTGCAATTGCAATCCTGCACGCGCTGTGCGCGGTGTCGCCAGTGTTGTCGTTGGCGTTTTCGAAACTTCAATGCTGCGATTGAAAAGATTTTCTCCAGCCGCGAAGAGTTCGACACGCGAGCCGAATTCGTGCGATCCGTACGCATCGAGCCGAAAAAAGCCATGCAGCAAAAACTGGTTCGCGTCATCGTCGTACTGAATTCCGCTCATGCGTCCCTGCAACGTGAGCGTGCCAAGCCGCGGACGAAATGCGCGCACATTCAGACTTCCCATATTCCGAGCTACCTCAGGAATCCAGTTGCCAAGATCCTGTGTCCCGCGCGACACAACCGCATGCGCATATTGATAACCACCATCCACTGCGAGCCAAGGCCGTGGTGCGACTTCGAAATCGATTCCCACTCCGCGGCTTTCAATCTGACCGAGGTTCTCGCGCAGCAACAGGATTGGCGATGAGTTCGGATTGGTCGTGAATGCCACGATGGGGCGGTTGACCTGCGTGTCAAAGTAACTGGTACGAATTGTCCCCCATCGCCATTGGCTCGCTAGGCCCGTTTCCCATCCCGTTGCACGCTCACTCAACAGAGAGGGATTCGACAGCGTGAGCTTGTTGCCCACCTGCGTGGAACGGTAAAGTTCGCTTGGAGTCGGCGCGCGGAACGCGCGGAACCCTGATGCGGATAAGGCCCAGTGGCTTCCCAGTTTCCGTGAAACGCCCATGCGCGGATCGAAGAGAGTTTCGTAATTCGCCGGAGGCTGGATCGGGCTTGGCACCCATGTCGATCCGTCCCACACCACCAGGTGCACGTCGTAATTCTGAAACCAGTCCAGCCGGCTCGATGCGGTTGCGGTCCAGGCGTGGTGCGTCCACATCGCCTCCGCAAATCCCGCCGAATCGCGCTGGTGCACACTTAAGTTGGTGAGCGCCCCGGCCGGCCCAAGGCTCTGCTCCCGATCCCACACCCGCACATCGTGTACGTCTGCGCCCCCCATCACAAGAAACTCCGCGCCAATCGGCTGGCTCCAGAGCGCAGCCGCGCCAAGCTCATTGTCCGACGGCAGAGAGAATCGCGTAGGTGTTTCGCCGCAACGATACGAGCAGGTTGGATTGGCAGGCGTAGGCGCATTGGAAATGCTGGAGAAGGTCTGCCGATAATGCTCCGTCGATCCATAAAGACGCAGTGTCGCGGATGCATTGCGAGGTGCTTGCCAGTCCGCGCCTGTCGCATAGCGCCAGATCCGCGTTCCATTCTGCTGAAAGGGTGTGCCATTCGCTCTGGCCTCGTTGAATCCGCTGCCGCGCACGAACAACCGCAGAGGGCCGCGATCATGCCCCGCGTCAATTAGACCGTTCTGCCCATGCATATTGGAAGCCGTATCCACCGGCCCGCGCTGGTATGGAGCCTCCTGGATAAATCCGTCAGTACCGATCGCGCCGCCGGATGCAAGCAGTCCCCATGCGCCAAGCTTGGTCTCGAGAAGCGCGCTGGCGTCATACGTACCGAGGCCGCCATAGCTGGAACGCACGATGCCCTGGGTGCTGGTGGGGCGCACGTCAATCACGTTCACTACGCCGCCGATAGCGCTTGAGCCGTAGAGATCGCTGGCCCCGCCGCGCGCCACTTCGATGCGATTGATCGCCAGTTCCGGCGGCTCTTCCCAATGAATCCAGCCGCCCAGCGGATCGTTCAGCGGAACATCGTCTTCGATTACCAGCGTCCGGCTCGCCGAGGTCGACCCCAATCCGCGCAAACTGATGCCCTGCGACGTTGGATTGGCAACCAGCGAACTCGATCGCCGAAACAACTCCACGCCCGGCAACTGCCGCACCTGACCATCCATCGTGATCGAGGCCGTCGTGCTCAACGCGAATGCCGATAAGGTCCGCGTCGTCGCAGGACTCTCCAGGGGTCCGAGCGGCGTCCGATAAGCAGTTACCGTCACCTGTTGGCTGGCGCCGGCCGGATCGAGTTGAACCGTGGCGCTCGCGCTGACTTCGATGAATTTCCCGGCGAATCCCTGTGCCTCGATGCGGAGACTGCATGGAATGCGACAGTGGATCGTGAGCTGTCCGTTAGTATCGGTGCGGCCCAGTAGCGGCCCGTTCGCTGCCTGCACACTGGCCCCGGCGATTGCGGCGGCGGACTTGTCGACGACAGTCAGTGTGATGGCCACCGGCTGCTGCGCGCAGAGCATCGTGACTGCCAGCAGTCCACAGAACATCAGCGCCGCTTTAGGAATGTGTCGCAGCACGCCAATGATCGCTTTCCATCCGCACCACGGCATCGGTTTCACCTTTATGGCTTTGATGCAGCGACTGTAGCAATTCCTCAACAGTCTTCCCACCTCCGCCAATCTGCAGCTTCGGAGCAATTTCATGCAGTGGAACCAGCACAAATGCGCGCTCAGCGAGTCTGGGGTGGGGAAGTTCCAACCCAGGCTCGTTTATTTCCAGATGGCCCATGAGCAGAATATCCAAATCCAGCGTCCTTGGCCCATTGGGAATGGATGCCGAACGGTCGCGCCCGAATTCCTTTTCGATAACCAGCAGTTGATTGAGCAATGCGCGCGGCTCAAGCTCTGTTTCCAGCGCCACAACCGCATTCACAAATCGCGGCTGTTCCGCGAATCCAACCGGCTCAGTGCTGTAAAGCGACGATTGGGCCGTTATCCTCCCCAGTTTCTCCAGGCGTTCAGCGGCAGCAGCCAGCGTTGCTTCTGGCGGCCCGGCGCAACTGGCCAGATTCGCACCAAGCGCGATACACGCGATCCGCATCCGTTTAGACTAACCGGCTTTGCCAGCTTGGTGTGTCGCCTTGCGCGCTAACTCTGGGTGAGTGCGTTGCGACCTGTCGTATCCGCACCAGGGTTGCCGCTAATGCCGCCAAAGCCGTGAACCAAATCGCGAAGGCCACGCGAACCACCCAGGCCGGTGCCTCTCCAACGCGCCCCAGCAAAAACGGAAGGAAGTTCCAGCACGTGATGTGCACGTAGTCCCACGGATCCTGGGTCATCGGGACGTTGTTCAAACCCCACGCGTTCATTTTGCCGAGCGCAAAGGCGACAATGTTTTTCGCACGCAAGGCAATCACGAAAGTCGGATGGCCTAGCGTCTCCTCCTGGTAGATTTCGAGGGGCAGCCAGAACATCAGCGATTCAATCTGAATCAGAACGCTCACCACCAGCAGCACCATGCCCATGATCCAGACTGCCCGTCCCGCCTCGTGCCGGTATTTCAGCAGCAGAGGAATCGCCATCAGCGCCACCAACTCGACCGAAGTCGAAACGTAGCGGTCGCCCCATGCGAAGTCGCCTGCCCAAGCAAAGTAGCGCGCGTAAAAGCTGAGATACGCCAGCAGCATCAGGCAGGTTGCAATCGCGTAGGCGCGCACCGCCGGGGGAATTCTTCGCCAATGCAGCACTAGCAGAAACAGCGCAAGAATAATCAGGGGATCGAACAGAAAAATCGACTTCTCCGGTGCGAACAGCGCACCAAAGAACCCCTCATGCCAGGGCGTCGTCCAGGGATAATTCGAAGGCAGGCTCGGGTCGCGCGCAATCGTCTCCTTCGCCACCAGGCTCACATACGTGTTCGTGAACGAGCCAAAACGATAGAACTGGTACAGCCGGTCGAGGAATCCGAAAAAGCAGAACACCGGTACGGCAATCACGGCATACTCTCTGCAGCGCCTCCACAGCGCGCGTCCGCGCACACCCTCAAACCACAGCACCAGCAGGACAAAGAACGCGCTGGCCAGCAGGTCCATTCCCGTCGTCAGCCGTGTCAGCAGATTCAACCCGAGCGCCCCGGTTCCGATCGCCAGCGCGCGCTTGCTCCCGGTATGCAGCCACTCATATTCGAACGAGATCCCGACCAGCGTCAGCAGGCAAATGTAGTTGTTCTCCATCATGTTCTGCGTGTAATGCAGGTGCGTAGTCGCCAGCAGAAAGGCCAGCGTCCCCGCGATGGAGTGGTTCACGCTAAACAAAAATTGCCGCAAAAGCCTGAAGCACACCAGCGCCGTCAATACCGTAACGAACATCTGCGTCAGGTACGTCACCACGATGTCGCGCACGGTGGGATCGGTATCGCCGTAGCGATCGAATACGTGCAGTCTTCCGATATAGGTGCCGAGAACGTCCTGCGGAAGCATCAGCAGCGATTGCCCGATGCCATACCAGCTTTGCAGCGAGCCGTTTCGCCCGTGCACACCAAACTCCGGGTATTCGTTGGGAAACACAGGCGGCTCTGAAGTCCAGAATGCGTGCGTCGACTGTAGCCGATGCATCGTGTCCGCGGTGCCAACCTCACCCGACTGCACCGCAAACGCAATCAGCCCCGCAGCCAGGCTCAAAAGGAAGATCGGACTGCGAAACCAGAGACGAAATCGAGAATTCATGCGAATAAGACACTCATGTTAGGCCGGAGCGGCATCTCTAGGTATCCTCCCTCGAAGTTCACAATAGAAGGTGGCGGTGTCATTCTGAGCGCACGGGGCCCCGAACGTTTTTCAGTTCGGGGGTGTTGAGCGAAGAATCTGCTTGTTTTGCACTTCCAGAATTGCGCCGCGGCGCCTTTCTCAGGTTATCGTGTCGGTTTGCGCGTACCCCCAGGCGAGAATTCCCGTGCCCGCATCTGGTAGCATCTGTCTTCGGAGACTTATCAGCATGGAAGCGCTCAATAATGCGGGTCTAGGCGCCCGCCGCAATGAAGATATCGCTCTCGACCTGCTCAAGTTTGTCGCTGGAACCGCGGGCGTGGGACGTCCCGCCGCGGGTGGCACCGGCTTCAGCGGCGCCTCCGCTCCCAAGCCGGAAGAACATGTGGCGCAGCTTCTGCAACTCTACTCTCGCTGCCTGAAAGCTGTGGAAGGCAAAGGGGCGTAGCAATCGCAAGCGAAGGCAATGTACGCGTTGCCGTCATCGGCGCCGGCGCATTTGGCCGCAACCACCTTCGTGTCTACCGCGAACTTGAGACCGCCGGCCAGGGCGTTGTTCTGGTCGCTGCAGTCGAGCCGGACAGCGCACGCGCCGCCGACGCGAAATCAAACTACGCCATCCCCGTATTCTCCTCGATTGAAGAACTTCTCGCGGCGAATCTCCGCCTCGACGCGGCGACGGTCGCCGTTCCCACCGTGTATCACCACGCGGTTGCGTCCGTGCTGCTTCAGGCCGGGCTCGATCTGCTCGTCGAAAAGCCTATAGCCGCCACGCTCGCTGAGGCTGATGAACTGCTCGATCTGGCCATAAAGAACAAGCGCATCCTGCAACCCGGGCACCTCGAGCGCTTCAACCCCGCCGTGCTTGCCGTCCTGCCGCAGTTGCGGCGTCCCATGTTTTTTGAGGCGCATCGCCTATCTGTGTTTACGCCCCGTTCACTGGACGTAGACGTTGTTCTCGACCTGATGATTCACGACCTCGATATCGTGTTGACGATGGCGAACTCGCCGGTCCGCGAAGTGCGTGCTGTCGGCTTGCCCATCTTGTCGCCCAAGGTCGACATCGCGAACGTCCGCGTCGAATTCGAATCCGGCTGTGTCGCCAATTTCACTGCTTCGCGCGTTTCCACAGAACGCGTACGCAAGCTGCGCTTCTTTCAGCCGCGCAGCTATGTCTCGATTGATTACGCTCGTCAGGACCTGCTTGTCATTCGCCTCGACCCCAGCATCACGCCGGAGATCGCGGCAGCTATCGCCAGTGGGCGCGTCGATCCTGCCATCATGGCTCAGCTTGCCGCGGTCAACCCGTCAGGAGTTGCAGCCCTCGCAGCAAGCCCCAACCCGGGCCTCTCATTCCTCAAGCCGTCCGTCACTCCTGGAGAACCGCTGCGCCTTGAGATTCAGTCGTTTCTCGAATCGGTCCGCACTCGTCGCGAGCCGCTGGTCACTGCGCGTCAGGGTCGTAACGCCCTCGCCCTCGCGCTCGAGATTCAATCCACCATGGTCGCCCACGCCCACCGCGCCGGCCTGCAGGACTTCTTCGCTCCAACTGCCTAAGTTGGTTTCCCACAGGCCGAGCTAGAAGCCAGAAGCTGCCTCTAAGCAATCCCCAGCACGCGGTTCACATACCCCACAACGTATTTCCACGCGAGGTAGTACGCTGCGATCGCGGCGACGAGAAAGCACGCAATCAGCGCATACGGAATCGAAACCATATTGAACCATGTTGCAGAAGATGCTCCGAGGTGAAGCACTCCCGCATACGTAGCGATGAATGCTCCCACCGGCACCATCAGCAACGGCAGAACCGCTCCGTGTGCTCCCAATGGCAGATGAGTCGTCTCGCGCGACGCCTGCCACAGCATGCTCCAGATACCCCAGAGGCCCGGCACCAGCGCCATCGGAAACACCAGTCCACGCTCAATCGGAAACGAGATCTGCATCCCCAGCCTGAGCACAATAAATGCGAGCAGCAAGAGGGGTAGCACCAGCGTTGGCACCAGAATGCCAGCCAGAAACGCCCTCAGATAAGGATGTGTATTCATCGCTAGCCCCACTTTCCGCGGGAATTTCCCCGCTCGCTTCACAGGTAATAGAGGATCACCGGAATCGTGCGCGGAGCGACTGCCGCGAACGCGATCAGCCCACCGGCCAGCGCCCAGTCAAACCAGGGGATCGAAGAGGCCCCGCGCGAGGTTTGCTCATCCAACCGGCGCAGCATTGACGGCCACAAATCGCGATCCATCTCTGGATTATTTCCAACGCTGGGCAAAGCGCTCTGCAGCAACTGCTTCATGCGGTCGCCCTCCTGATCCCTGATTCCTGATCCCTGATCCCTGTCCTTCGTCATGGTGTGATCCCCTGTTCCTGCAAATCTTTTCTCAACAATCGAAGCGCGCGAAATACCCGCAGCTTCACTGCCCCCACCGTGATTCCCAGTGCCTCGGCAATTTCCTTGTGCGGCCTGTCTTCCACCACCGCCAGCACTGCGGCCACCCGCAGCTTTACTGGCAGCCTTGCAAACGCAGCGGCCGTCTTTCGCCTAATCTCATCCGCTACGGCTGCGTCCCCAGTCGATGGCGCAGCAACGTTCATCCACATCTCCGGCGCCGCGCTGCTCTCCGGCTTCTGCCTGCGCAGCCAGTCGAGCGCCGCATGCGTGGCCACGCGTCGTGCCCACGGCTCAAATCCGCGCGTTGAATCGAAGCGCGCATGCGCCCGGTGAATCCGCCAGAAGGCCTCCACGGTCACGTCTTCTGCCGCAGTCGGATCGCGCACAATGCGCAGTACCCAGCCAAAGACAGATCGCTGATGCATGCGGAAGAGCGTCTCGAAGGCGTCCACGTCGCCTTGTCGGAACCTGTCGAGGACGCTGCTTCCATCGTCCCGCATCTGCAGTCTCCCTTTCTCACTTCCTCTTACGCGCGGTATCAATGAAAGGTTACGCCTCCTGCGAACTCCTTGAGAAAACCGATTTTCTTAGAAAGATTGCCGCATTGTTACGACTTGACCGGACCCCGTCCAGCACTTTACCTTTGGCTTCCGGCGGAGGGGTAACGCTTTCTGTGTCGCCAAAGTATGCCAGCGATCCCTGCCGTCGCGAGGAACTCTATGAACTCATCCCGAATTCGATCGTTCGCTGCAGGGCTTGCCCTGTGCTCCGCCGTTTTCTCCGCGCATGCGCAGGACAAGCAGAAGCCCGCCTATCTCAATCCCAGCCTTCCGCCCGAGCAGCGCGCCGCTGACATCGTTCATCGCATGACCCTGGACGAAAAGGTTAGTCAGCTCGTCAACCAGTCTCGCGCTATTCCGCGGCTCGACATTCCCGCCTACGACTGGTGGAGCGAAGCCCTGCATGGCGTCATCAACAACGGCACTACGGAGTTTCCCGAACCCATCGGGCTGGCCGCCACCTTCGACACGCCTGCCATCCACAAGATGGCTGAAGTCATCAGCACAGAAGGGCGCATCAAGCACGCGCAGGCCGTCCGCGAACACCGCGCCAACATGTTTTTCCAGGGTCTCGACTTCTGGTCTCCCAACATCAACATCTTCCGCGATCCTCGCTGGGGCCGCGGACAGGAGACCTACGGCGAAGATCCATTTCTGACTGCGCGCATGGGTGTTGCCTTTGTAACCGGCATGCAGGGTGATGATCCGAAGTACTACAAGACGATTTCCACCCCCAAGCACTACGCCGTTCATAGCGGCCCAGAGTCCACGCGCCACACTGCCGACGTTACGGTCAGCAAGCACGATGAACTCGACACGTATCTCCCCGCATTTCGCGCCACGGTGACCGAAGCGAAAGCCGGCTCAGTGATGTGCGCTTACAACAGCATCAATGGTGAGCCAGGCTGCGCAAATCAGTTTCTGCTGCAGGATCAGCTTCGCGGTAAATGGAACTTTCAGGGCTACGTCGTTTCCGATTGCGGAGCGGTCGTTGACATCTACCGGAACCATCACTACAAACCCACCCAGCCTGAGGCCTCTGCCATCAGCCTCCAGCGCGGCATGGATAACGAGTGCGCCGATGGAGGCTTCCTCGTCAAGGATGACAGCGACTACAAGGCCTATCGCGACGCAGTCAAGCAGGGATTCCTCAAGGAGAGTGAAATCGACACCGCGCTGGTGCGGCTCTACACCGCGCGCATGCGCCTCGGTATGTTTGACCCGCCCGAGATCGTTCCCTACTCAAAGATTGATGAGAACCAGCTGAGCAGCCCGGCAAATCGCCAGCTCGCCCATGAGATCGCCAACGAATCGATGGTTCTTCTCAAGAACGACGGCATTCTGCCCCTCAAGACCAGCGGCATTAAGATCACGGTCGTCGGCCCGCTCGCCAATCAGACCAAGGTTCTTCTCGGCAACTACAACGGCTCCCCGACATACACCGTCTCCATCCTCGATGGACTGCTCAAGGAATTTTCCGGCGACACCATCACCTATGTCTCCGGAACACAGTTCCTTGGCCACGATGCAACGCCCGTACCCGCCTCCGCCCTCACCGTGGATGGCAAGCCTGGCATCAAGGTCAGCTTCGCCAAGCTCGACATGAGCAACATCAACAACCCGGAAGCGATGAAACCCGTCGCCACGCGGATTGAATCCACTCTTGACGCTGACGCACAGCCATTCCCGCCCGAAGCCGCCAGCGTGCATCCACTCGTGATTCGCTACGAGGGCTCCATCACTGCGCCAGAGACCGGCGACTACAACCTTGGCCTGAAGACCAGCGGTTTCTGCCGCGTGCAGCTCGATGGCAAAAACGTGACGTCCTCTTACGGTGGCGATCCTTTTGATCCCAGGCTTGGCACAGTTCACCTCGAAGCAGGCAAGCCCGCCGCGCTCAAGGTTGATTACGCGCCGAATGAAAACAGCAAGCCCGTCGCACAACTCGTTTGGTCGAAGATTGATTTCAGTCCGAAACCGGAGGCTGCCGAAGCAGCTAAAAACGCCGACGTCGTCATCGCCGTTCTCGGCATCACCAGCGAACTCGAAGGCGAAGAGATGCAGGTCAGCCTACCCGGCTTCAAAGGCGGCGACCGCACCAGCATCGATCTGCCCAAACCCGAAGAGGACCTGCTTGAATCTGTTGCCGCTACCGGCAAACCCATCATCCTTGTCCTCACCAACGGCAGCGCCCTTGCTGTGAATTGGGCGAACGAACACGCCAACGCAATCCTCGACGCGTTTTATCCCGGCGAAGAGGGCGGCACGGCTGTCGCTGATACGCTCTCTGGCAAGAACAATCCCGCCGGCCGCCTGCCCGTCACATTTTACAAAAGCGTCGACCAGCTACCGCCGTTTGAAGATTACGCGATGAAGGGCCGCACCTATCGCTACTTCACCGGCACACCGCTCTACCCCTTCGGCTACGGCCTCAGCTACACGAAATTCTCCTACAGCGATCTCAGCGTTCCCACACCAACAGTCGCTGCGGGCGATCCGGTTTCAGCTGACGTCACGGTCAGCAACAGCGGCAACCGGGAAGGCGATGAGGTGGTGCAGCTTTACCTCAAGTTCCCCGGTGTTGCGGGAGCGCCACTCCGCGCGCTCCGCGGATTCCAGCGCGTTCACCTCGCGGCGGGCGCATCCCAAAAGGTTCATTTCGATCTGAAGAATCGCGATCTCAGCATGATCACAGAAGCTGGTGAACCCGTGATAGCAGAAGGGGATTACACCATCTTCGTCGGCGGCGGACAGCCCGACACATCCGCTCAAACACTGACAAAGAACTTCCACATTAACGGCACCAAAAACCTGCCTGAGTAGACTCGGCTTCATCTCAAAACAAAATGGGCACTTCCATTCGTAAGCGCCCATTTTGTTCCGGCCGAGTGCCGGATGCCCCAAAGCCGGGGTGCCCCATCCTCGCGAAGCCTTTATTGCAAGGGTGGGAAAGCAACACCCTGAACCATCCTGCTCAATCTTCAATCTGCTGCCTTGCTCTCATTTCCAGCCGTAATCTCCCTCATCTTTAGATACACTGCATTGGTCCATCCAAATCCAATCTCGTTGGACTTGTACCCCGTCTTCACCTGCACGTCCGCATTCCCCGAAACCACGTTGTACTTCTCGCGAATCGTTCCATCATGCGCGAACCCGCTGTCCACCGTCGCATCCCACTTAGCGGCTAACCGTTTCGCATCATCGCGAAATCCCGCGGTCTGCAGTCCGTCCACGCCGACCCAGTTCGTCGGAGCCCAGCCAAACGGTTCATCCCATTGCATGCCCGAGTCGAAGTTGCTCATTGATAATCCGCCCGGCCGCTCAAACAAATTCAGCTTCGCAACTACTTTTTTTGCCTCTTCGCGCGATGCCACGCCTGCCCAAAGCGGATACAGAGAAGAGATATACGCATAGTCTGACGACTTGTGCTTCTCAAAATCAAAATCCGCGAACACTCCCTGCTGCGGTTTCCACAAGTAGCGGTGAATTGCCGCGTTCCGAGCCTGTGCTTTCTTCGCCCACCGCGAAGCTTCCGTGCCTTGTCCCAGCAGCAGCGCAATATGTTGCAGGTCCCGCTCATAGCGATACAGCAGGCTGTTCAGGCACACCGGCGCATAGTGGTGCGTCGAGCCGTCAAATGGACCAAACCTGAAACTCGGATCGAATCCAGACTCCCGCATCGCGCGATCGCCGAGGTAGAAATCCTTAGTCAATCGGTATCCATCCGCGTACGCGTGCATGCACACCACGCTGA
>NZ_JBARMD010000254.1:0-4942 GCF_049802275.1 Occallatibacter sp.
GCGCCCAGTCCAAGCATCGAATGGAAGCGGCGGAGGCACGGTCGAGAGGCGAAACCAGCCCGATAAACAACACCGGAAGCATCGCGATTAATGTCCTGGAGCCGGTAATGCGCAATCTCGAATCGGCCTGGCGCCGGGAACCGAGATGTGCGAATCGCAAAACGCCGGAAAGTGCGGCGGAATTCTGACTCTGAGTTCGGGCCAGGAATTCAAAGACCGGGCGACCGTAGGACTTCGCGCTTCGCGAGCCCGCCTCGGCGTGAGCAACCGACGTGAATGCGACGGCGGCGATTGCCACCCACATCCAGGTGCTTCGGTTGCGAGTCCAAGGCGTTTTGATCATCCGTCTCATATTTTGCCACAAATGCCGTGTCGGCGGCGTGGGCGACGGATTGCGGGCATTTGGCTTTGCGGGCTCACCGGAGGCGAAGAGAAAGAACATCGACCTTCTCACCGCGGCGGATCCGGCGCAATTGGCGTATCAGGTGCTTCTTTGGTGAATCTGGATCGCCATTATCGTCCTCGTCCGCATCTTCGACCTGGCGATGCTGGGCTTCGACGGCGTAGAGAATGCGCGGCCTGTAAATCAGCGTCAAACCGAGAACCACGGTTCCAATTCCCGCGGAGGATGAGAAAGGGCGCCGTCTTGGATTTCGCTTGCCACCCCATGGCACGCGGGAAAGGTAGGAGTACGCCAGGATCAGCACAATCGCCAAGAACGGCGAACCCATCGCAAGTGCAGCAACTGCACCGTATACAGCGTCCATAAGAGTGCCTTCCGATGCGGGACAGCATTTCGTTCATCGATGAATCACGGAGAACATTGCGGCATGAACCGCTTGATCCCGAGATTATTTGGAGGGTTTAGGCGAGTCGGAAAGGCGGAGGGCGCTGGAAGGAAGGAGCCAGCGTGGGAGCCGCCGGGCTGTGGCCCAGCGTCAAAACCAGAAGCAGCGGAAGAGCACTGAATGAGACGAGCAGGCCAACAAAAAAGGCGGGCAGCAGCGCCATCCATGCAGGTTGGTCTGCGGTTCCATGGATTTGGGGAACAAGCAGCGCGATGATCGCAATCGCAATGGCTGCAATTGCAATCCAGAACCAGGCGCGCTTATTGGAAAATGCTCTCATCCGAGTGGTCAGAGTATAGCAAGATTCCAGATTTGTTGGATCCGCAGAGCACTTCCCGAATCTTTGTTGCTGCCAGCGGAATCCGTTGATGCGGAGGGATTTGATGGCGAAGAACGGGGATGCGGAGTTGCGGAAACATTTGGTGGAAGTATTGACGGGGGGCCATGCGCACGCAACGTTTGAGCAGGCTGTGAAGAACCTGCCGGTGGAGTTGCGCGGAAAAGTGCCGAAGGGCGGGGAGCACTCCCCGTGGCAGTTGCTCGAGCATCTGCGGCTTGCGCAGTGGGACATTCTCGATTTTTCACGCAATCCGAAATATCAGGCGATGAAATGGCCTGATGACTATTGGCCGAAAGAGAAGGCACCGGCGGACGAGAAGGCGTGGGACAAGAGCGTGCGCGCGTTCAAGAGAGATTTGAAAGAGATGTGCGCGATGGTTGAAGATCCGAAGACGGATTTGTTCGCGAAGATTCCGCACGGAGATGGGCAGACGGTTTTGCGAGAGGCGCTGCTGATGGCGGATCACAACGCTTATCACGTGGGGCAACTTATGCTGGTGCGGAAGATGCTGGGGGCGTGGGGATGACCGCTCGCGGCGTTCATCCGGTAGCTTCCAGCTACCAGCCACTAGCTATCCCACCCATTCCGCAGAGAGCGCGAAATGGATGGGGCACCCGGCTGCGCTTCTTTATCGGCGACTCCGTTTCAGGTGGCTCATAGTGCGGCCAGACCTTCCCGCGCGAGCAGCGTTTGCACGCGAGTGCGGATCTCGTCTCGGATCTTCCTGACTTCTTCCATGGGCTGGCCCTTGGGATCGCGAAGGGGCCAGTCATCGCGACGCAGGCCGGGAACGTAGGGGCACTTGTCGCCACACCCCATGGTGATAAGGAGTTGGGCCTGACGCGCGAGATCGTCAGTGAGCTTTTGCGGCTTTGCGCTGCTGAGGTCGATGCCGATCTCCTGCATTGCGACCAGGACTTCGGGGTGAACGCGCGGGCCGGGTTCGGTTCCGGCGGAGATGGCTTCGGCCTTGGATCGATCGGCGAGTTGATTGAAAAACGCGGCCGCCATCTGCGAGCGGCCGGCGTTGTGTACACAGGCGAAGATTACTTTCAACATTGTTCCTCTTGTGCTGCTTATTGCTTTCCGATGTTGTCGATTTCCCGCTGCAGAGCGAAAGTATCGAGGGTGGCCAGCGGCAGGCACAGGAAGAGGCTGATCCGGCGGTCGAGTACGGAGAACGCCTGCGAAAAGGCTCGCTCAATCTCCTCGGGCGTTCCTTTCGCTGCTGCGGGATCGGGTACTCCCCAGTGCGCGGTCATTGGCTGTCCGGGCCAGAATGGACAAACCTCGCTTGCCGCGTTGTCGCAAACAGTAAAGACGAAGTGAAGCGGGGGGGCGTCGGGTCCGGAGAATTCGTCCCAGGATTTGCTGCGCAGGTTGTCGGTCTTCAAACCTGCTTTTTCGAGCTGGCGAAGGGCCTCAGGCCGCACAGCGCCGGATGGGTGACTTCCGGCGCTGTAGGCGGTGAAGTTCGGAAAACCCTTGCGGGTCATGATCGCCTCGGCCATGATCGAGCGGGCGGAGTTTCCAGTGCAAAGAAAAAGTACGTTATAGCGAGCCATGTTGGGCGTCCTCTTACGAGCAGCAGGTTGGGCCGCAGCAGGTTTTTGCTGATTTGGCCGTGGGCTTGATGGCGTAGACCTTGACGCTGGCTGCAGCCGCGTTGACGTCATAGGTGGCGAGGAGCGTCTTCAACTCATCATGCAACGTGGATGCGGCTGCAGGAGCTGGAGAGCAGCAAGAAGACTCGACGATTTGGAGCGTGCTGGTCGCTGCTGTCATATTCGTTGCCTCCATTGCAGGGGAGCAGCAGCCGGACTGATTTTCGACTTTTGCGTAAGCGTTGAGATCGGCGCCGCTGTCAACGATTTCTACGTGCTCAAAGCCTGCGGAAAGAAGGCCGGCGCGGTAGTCGTCGATGCGGATGGCTCCGGCGATGCAGCCAACATAGGCGGCAACACTTTTCGCGATGGCCTCGGGCAGTTCGTGCTTCAAGGCGATGTCACTCACAGCGAGACGACCGCCGGGCTTGAGAACGCGGGCAATTTCGCGGAAGACGGCGGGCTTGTCGGGCGCGAGATTCAGAACGCAATTGGAGATGACGCAATCGACGGATGCGTCGGGCAGAGGGATGCGATCGATGGTGGAGAGGTGGAAGTCTACGTTGGTGTAGCCGCCGGAGTTGGCGTTGGCGCGAGCGCGCTCGATCATCGCGGGTGTCATATCGATGCCGATGGCGCGGCCGGTCGGGCCAACCTGTTTCGATGCGAGGAATACGTCGAGTCCGCCGCCGGAGCCGAGATCAACAACTACTTCGCCGGGCCTGATATGCGCGGTTGCGGTGGGATTGCCGCAGGAGAGGCCCATGTTGGCGTCTGCCGGGATCGAGGTGAGTTCTTCAGCTGTGTAGCCGAAGGCCTCGGCTACCGCCTTGACGCCAGCGTGGTTGCTGGACAGGGAACTCTCTGCCACTGCCGCATACTTCGATTTCACCGAGTCAAGAATCTGTTCTGCCATGATTAGCTCCTTATAAAAACATATTCACGTAGGCGAATATATTCCTTGTCAACGTATTCGTCAAGGCGTATATATAAATCATGGCGGCGAAATCATCACAGTTTGATATGGAGAGGTTCTTTCAGGCGCTGGGCGACAACACGCGGCTGCGCCTGCTGAACCTTATGGATGATCAGGAAATCTGCGTTTGTTATTTTGTGGAGATCCTCGCGCAGGGGCAGCCGAAGATATCGCGGCACCTGGCGTATTTGCGCAGGGCTGGAATTGTGCAGGCGCGGCGCGAAGGCAAGTGGATGCACTATCGCATCGTAATGCCGCCGAGCATTGGTGCGACGCAAGTGCTACGGCAGACGCTGGCGTGGCTCAAAGAGGACCGTGCGATGCAGGCAGACAAGGCGCGCTTGTCGAAGGCCTGCTGCAGCCCGGCGAAGTTTGTGACACTGCAGAGCGCACCGCGGCCGGCCGCTGTGGATTGTGCCGCTGTTGAGGTGAGGTAACGATGTCGAGCGCACCTTATACGCAAGGCCAAATCTGTGCTCCGCTGGAGCGGAAGAAGCTTTCGTTTCTCGATCGGTTTCTGACGCTGTGGATCTTTCTGGCGATGGCGGTTGGAGTGGGTCTGGGGCATTTTGTTCCGGGCTCGGCTGCATTTGTGAACCGCTTTCAGAGTGGGACAACCAATATTCCGATTGCAATCGGACTGATCATTATGATGTTTCCGCCGCTGGCGAAGGTGCGATACGAGAAGCTGGGCGAAGTGTTTCGCCAGAAGCGGGTGCTGGGGCTGTCGCTTTTGCAGAACTGGGTGATCGGCCCGGCATTGATGTTCGCGCTCGCTGTTGTCTTTCTGCGAGGAGAACCGGCCTACATGCGCGGGTTGATCCTGATCGGCATTGCGCGCTGCATTGCGATGGTGCTGGTGTGGAATGAACTGGCGAATGGCGACACGGATTATGCCGCTGGGCTGGTCGCGATCAATAGCGTTTTTCAGGTGCTCTTTTACAGCTTCTATGCGTGGGTTTTCATCACTGTTCTGCCGAGGTGGTTTGGACTGCAAGGCAGCGTTGTGGATGTGAGCATCGTGCAGATTGCGAAGAGTGTCGGCATCTACCTGGGAATTCCGTTTGTGTCGGGAATGGTGACGCGCTATGTGCTGATTCGGTTGAAGGGCGAGGAGTGGTATCGCACGCGCTTTATTCCGCGTGTGAGTCCCCTGACGCTGGTGGCCCTGTTG
>NZ_JBARMD010000255.1:0-2850 GCF_049802275.1 Occallatibacter sp.
GCCCAGGCAGTGCGTCGTGCGGGCTGGAACGCAGTAACCTTTAACTATCGCGGTTCGTGGGGAAGTCCGGGATCTTACAGTTTCGCGCAGAACCTCGAAGACGCAGACGCCGTT
Organism: Occallatibacter sp.; assembly: GCF_049802275.1. Taxonomy (NCBI): domain Bacteria; kingdom Pseudomonadati; phylum Acidobacteriota; class Terriglobia; order Terriglobales; family Acidobacteriaceae; genus Occallatibacter; species Occallatibacter sp. The sequence goes on from NZ_JBARMD010000255.1 coordinate 115, forward strand.
CTTGCCTATCTTCGCGTCCCCAAGAACGCCGCCCAGCTTCAGATCGATACGAAACGCATCGTGCTTGCCGGCCATAGCATGGGCGGATGGGTTACTGTGATGACCGCGGCACATGATCACGCGCTTTCCGGTGCAATTCTCATCAGCGCCGCTGATATGGGCCAGCTGGGCGGCATGGAGCACAGCAAGCTGGTCGCAGAGATGGCCGACAACATGGAGGGGCTTGCGGGCGTTACCGCGGAGTCCATGGCAAGCGAAGACGCGAAAAACGCACAGGCATTCGCATTCTCCAACGCCATTTCCGGGCTCAAAGATGTGCCCTTGCTGGTTCTCTCAGCCAACGACGGCCTGGCTCCGCAGACCAACGCGCTCATTGAAGCAATTCAGGCCGAGGGCGGCCACAACATCAAATCGATCCACGTTGCAACCGATCACAGCTGGTCCGATCATCGGATTTTTCTTGAGAGCACTGTGATCGATTGGCTTTCTGCGTTGAAGTAGAACGCCACTCCCATTCAGGCAGTCTTAGTCGGTCGCACTTCAATAAATAGCCCCTTGCCCTGGGCGAGCGCATGTCCGGCGTCGTCGAAGATCGTAGCCTCGACCCAGTGTTTGCGCCCCTCATCCCTGACGATGCGCCCTTCCATGCGAATCTCTACGCAGGATGGCACAGGCCGTTTGTAGTCGACCTCCATGTGGCGCGTCATTGCTGTGAGACCGCGCGCGCGGACCGCTTTACTCATCGTTTCATCCAGCAGGGTCGCAATGATTCCACCGTGAAGAAATCCGGGGTGTCCTTCAAATGTATCGGGGATAACGGCGGGGCAGACCACGGTCCCGTCTTCCGCGAGCAGGAACTCCAGCCGGAGTCCCTGCGGATTGGCTTCTCCGCAACCAAAACAACGGTTTTGCGCAGCGTGCGCCAAGGGCGTGAGGTGATCGAAGTGCGGCTTCATCATTACGCGATTCCCCCTGAAAGAACCCGCGCAAAAACATCTGCATCCACGTTGCCTCCCGTCAAGACGACGCCGATCCGCTTGCCGAGATCCGCATCTGATTCCTTGATAGCGCCTGCCAGTGCTGCCGCTGCCGCGCCTTCCGCTACATTGTGGGTGTCCTCGTAGATTGCCAGCATGGCAGCCGCAATTTCGACATCCGAGACTTCCACGATGCGCGCCACATTCTCCCAAATGATTTCCAGGGCATTTCCATTGGGAGTGCGGCAGGCAAGTCCATCTGCGATCTCCGTGCGTGCGGGAGCTTCAACGACCTCACGTTGCAAAAAGCTCAACGAATACGACGGCGAGCCGGATGCCACCACGCCTACGATCTCGGTTGCCAACCCTAATGCATTGCGGGCAGCCGATACGCCGCAAACAGAGGATCCGAGCCCGATAGGCACATACACCCGATCGAGGGGAGGCGCTGACTGCAGGAACTCCAGCGCATACGTTGCCGTGCCCATCACCAGCCGTTCGTGGAAAGAATCAACCATGGCCAAGCTTCGTTCCAACGCAAGCCTGCGCGCATATTCTAGCGACTCCTGAAAATCCTGGCCACATTCCACCAGTTCGGCACCTTGCGCGACCATGGCTCGATTCTTCTCCACACTGTTCCCGTGCGGCACGACGATTACGCACTTCAGGCCATGCAAACGCGCCGCCATCGCAACGCCCTGTCCGTGATTGCCGCGCGTCGCAGCGATCACGCCTTCCAGTGCGGAGTGGGCCTTCCGCAGCCAGTCGGTATAGATCAACGCGCCGCGAATCTTGAACGCTCCTACCGGCGTGTGATTCTCGTGCTTGATCCAGACTTCCGCACCAAGCCGCTGGTTGATCAGCGGCCAACTGTATTGCGGAGTCGGGGGCATGTAGCGATAGAGAACATCCTGGGACTCGCGGATATCAGCCAGGGAGGGAAGCGCCATGGCTCCAGCATACCGAACCGGCCGCTCTAAAATGAGATGGGATGATCTTTCACCGCGCGCTTTCGGCCCTCATCATTTCAGCCATTCTCGCTCCCACGCTCACAGGATGCCGCAAAACCCAGCCGCTCACGCCTCAAGAGGCTGAAGGAAAGCATCTGTACGATGGTCGTTGCGCACATTGCCATGAAGACAACGACCTCGCCCTGAAGAAAGTTCCTCCAAATCTCCACACTGTCTTTGAGAGGGCCACTCTCCCTAGCGGCGCCCCCGCAACCGACGCCGACGTGCGGCGTGTGGTCCTCGCAGGAAAAGGAATGATGCCTGCGTTCAACGGCCGTTTCGACGATGCACAGATGAGCGCGCTGTTAGCCTATTTGCACACCGGTTTGCGATAACCTCGGCGGCTGGCAACCGCGGCGCTTCATCTACTCATACCGAATCGCCGTCATCGGATTAATACCCGCTGCGCGCCACGCTGGAATTATGCAGGCGAGAGTGGCAACAAGTGAAAGAACAAATGTTGCACCAAGGAGCAGCAGGGGATCGCGCGAACTCTCCGCTGCCCAGTTCGCCATCACTTTATTCAGCGCAATCGTGAGCACTACACCCGCAACGATTCCAGTACCGACGCTTACCACCGTTGACCGGAAGACGATTCCCAGCACGTGGGCTTTCTTTGCACCGAGCGCGATGCGGATACCAAACTCGTTGGTCCGCTGCACCACCGTGTAGGCCACAACGCTGTACAGCCCCACCGACGCGAGCGCAAGAGCCAACGCTGCAAAGGCTCCGAAAAGCCATGCAACCAG
>NZ_JBARMD010000256.1:0-13041 GCF_049802275.1 Occallatibacter sp.
GCTGAGGCGGGGGCGTTTCTGGTGCAGCGTACAGCGCACGCGTGACCGGAAGCGCGGGAATCAACACTAGAAATAAGAGGCCGCGGGCGGCCGCAATGGGGAAGACGGAGATTGCCACGTTCTGCCTGGGATGCCGTGCAAATTCTGTGATGTAAGACGAATCTGACGCAAAAACATCGCCGGCTGGATTCCGCGGAATTCAGTTCCGGCGCGAGAGGAATCGTACCTCGAATGACATGGTAGCAGGTGGGGAGGGCGAAACGATCGCTTGCCGAAACGGGCCAGGGGAGTGCGTGACAGCTGTGTTTCAGGGTAAGTTCACGGATCGTCGAATGTTTGTCGCATAACTCCATGAGCCGCCGAGCTTTCCATGCGCCTTGAATGACATGACGCTTTAGTACCCGGAGAGGTATCTACCACTGGATCATCGAGGTCCCCTAAGAGTGCAACAGGCATAGGTCCAAGGATGTATTGGTTTTCCGGGAATCGGACCTAACCTTTGGATAGAGCAAGTGTTTGTCTTAGGCCTTTGAGTGCGTCTTACGACGCTACCTGACGGTTGTGAAGTGTTTGCTTCATGATGTCCTTTCGAAAAAAGCCCGCTAATCGGCGGGCTTTCCCTTTTCTCACCTAGCCGCTCCTGGGGGCATGTTCGGCAGGGCCGCACAATCACGATGCACAGCGCTTCTGTAACGTGCAACGTAAACCCTTTTGCAAAGAATTGTGAGAACTTTTGTTGAGCAGCACCGTCTTGTTAACCAGCCAATATGAGTTTGGCGCAAACATTGACTCACACTCCATCGAACCCGGTTATCAAGGTAGAGCATCGCGGTGGCGGATCGACGGTACCCCAGCGTCCGATACGCTCGTTTACAACGTTGAGTGACCGTTTTTACCAATTCCTCGCGTACCTGATCTCGTTTGTGCTCCGGTGATGTCCTCAAAACAGCCGCTCTCATGACATTACCGGCATTCGAATGAGGTTACGCGCTGATGCTAACCTGTTCACAGGCCTCTCTTCAGAGATGTGGCCCCGTAGCTCAGATGGATAGAGCATCGGTTTCCTAAACCGCAGGTCGGCTGTTCGAATCAGCCCGGGGTCACCAGCTTTCCCTTCGCTGAAACTCACCTCATAGCCGCTGCTCCGCCAGTCAGGGGCGAGAGAGTCTATAACTGCAAACACATTCCCCTTGTGTTTCTAGGGAAGTCGCGGTAATCTCCCTATGAAACCACAGGGGAGTTGATGGAGAAGGCCCGGCTCGATCTGTTTCGCGGAACGTTGGACGTATTGATCCTCAAGTCGCTCATCTGGGGACCGCTGCATGGCTATGCAATTACTGACTTCATTCGCCGGCTTAGCGACGAGGTTTTGCTGGTGGAAGAGGGGACGCTCTATCCGGCGCTTTGGCGGCTGGAGAGCAGGGAACTGATCGAAGCCGAGTGGGGGCTTTCGGAGAACAATCGTAAAGCCAAGTACTACCGGCTCACCACCGCGGGTCGGCGACAGCTGCAGCATGAGGCCCGGAATTGGGATGCATATGCGGCGGCCGTGGGCAAGGTGCTGGGTGCAACGCGCCTGGACTCACCGGGAGATCCTGCATGAGGAAGATTCCCCTTTGGCGACGCTACTCCCGCCTTCTCGGGCCCGATCCCGCAGCCGATGTCACCGATGAGTTGCGTTTCCATCTGGAGGCCAAGACTGAGGATCTGGTTAACCGGGGATGGTCGCGGGACGAAGCGCGGCGAGAGGCAGAGCGGCAGTTTGGAGATGTCCGCGCGGTGCAGCAGGTCGGAGAAAGGCTGGGAGAGAAGATGGAACGCCGGAAGCGCTTCAGCGACTACCGCAATGAGTTTGGTCGCGACATCCGCCACACCCTGCGCAGCTTCCGCAAAAACTCGGGGTTCGCCGCGATCGCGATTCTTGTGCTGGCCCTGGGTATCGGGGTGAATGCAGCCGTCTTCAGTGTTGTGAATACGCTGCTGCTGCGTCCGTTGCCCTTTCCCGACTCGCAGAGACTCGTCTGGTTCACGGGAGGTAAATCGCTTGCGACCAAGATCCGTGCGTCCGCAGGACTCTCGGCACAGACCTATACCGTTGACGCTTACGAGGAATTCAAGCGCAACACGCAGTCATTTCACGCTGTGACCAGCTATCAGACTTTCTATAGTTCGATTCAATACAAGCTGACGGGAAGGGGAGAGCCTCAGCAACTGGTGGCCGTCGAGATTGCGGAAAACTTTCTCTCCACGCTCGGTGTTCGACCCGCATTGGGACGTGACTTCACCAGGGAAGAGTGCCAGAAAGGTGGACGAGCCGCGGTTATGCTCAGCTACTACTTCTGGAAGAATCAGTTTGCCGCCGACCCCGCCATTGTGGGCAAAGATGTCATCGTGAACGGAAAGTCGGTGACCGTGGTTGGTGTTCTTCCGGCTAGCTTTGACTTCGGAGCGGTCTTTGCTCCGGGGATGAAGGTGGATGTTTTTGTCCCGGCCGTTATGGATTTCTGGCGTACGTGGGGAAACACCCTCGCCGTTGTAGGCCGACTGAAACCCGGAGTAAGTGTGGCGCAGGCGCAGGACGAAGCTGATCGCCTCTTTCCGCACCTCAAAGTTGTCCATCCGGACTGGTATGAAGATTACGCATCCGACTTGACGACATTGAAAGATCACGTGAGCGGACAACTTCGCCGTTCGCTCGTGGTTTTATGGTCTGCGGTGGGGATGATCCTTCTCATCGTCTGTGTAAATCTGTCGAACCTGCAATTGAGCCGCGCTGCGACGCGCAGTAAAGAACTCGCCATGCGCCGCGCCCTGGGTGCAAGTCGCAGCCGCGTCATTCGCCAGTTGCTTACCGAGAGCATGGTGCTCTCCATCGCCGGGGCCGCGCTGGGACTTTGCCTCGCGGCTGCGATTGTGTTTTATCTCGCGCATCAGGCGTCGATTACGTTGCCGCTGCTGACCACGATTCGTCTGGACAGCGCGGCACTGGGCTGGACGCTGCTGATTGCGCTGACTGCGGGCATTCTTTTCGGACTGGCGCCTGCGTTCAAACTTTCGGGCGCCGATCTGCAGACTGCGCTTAAAGACAATGGAAACGGCATGGCAGCGGGCCGGAGTCACGAACGTTTCCGCGCCACGCTGGTCGTCTCGGAGATTGCACTGGCATGCATTCTGCTGGTGGGGGCGGGACTTCTGCTGCGGAGTTTTCTGCGCGTCCTCGATGTCGATCTTGGGTTTGAACCGAGCCACGCCGCCTCAATGCAAGTGGATTACGACGATGGCGGCAAACTGGAGAACCGGGGACCCATTCTGCAGGAGATGCTGCGACGTGTGTCAGCATTGCCGGGCGTCGATTCCGCGGGTATTTCGGACATGCTTCCATTGGATCGGAATCGGACCTGGGGGATCGCGGCTCTGGGTACTTCTTCAAAGGACCGGGATACCCAGGCTTTTGTTTATGTTGTCACCCCGGGCTACATTCCGACGCTGGGCATGCGTATCCGCGCCGGCCGCGACTTCAACTGGACAGATACCCCGGCGAGCCAGCATGTGGTCATCATCAATGAGGCGGCAGCGCGCCGCGAATGGCCAGGGCAAAACCCGATCGGGAAAATGGCAGAAGGGATCGAGAAGAATCCAGTGCGCGTGATCGGCGTGATCTCAGACGTACGCGAGAGCAGTCTTGAAGCGGTCTCAAGCCCTGAAATTTACGTTCCCATGACCCAAAATGCGGATGCGGAGGGCGCTACGCTCGTTGTCCGCAGTCGAGTCTCGCCGGAGTCCCTGGCTTCGAGCGTCCTTACGACTCTTCGTTCGCTTAATCCGGGCCAGCCGGCGGCGGAGTTCAGACCACTGCAGATGCTGGTGGACCATGCAGTGTCGCCGCGCAGGTTCTTTGTTCTTCTTGTCACTATCTTTGCGGGGCTTGGAGTGCTTTTGGCAGCGCTGGGAATCTACGGTGTCATCTCTTATTCCGTTACCCAGAAGACACAGGAGATCGGGGTGCGCATGGCCCTTGGCGCGACTGCCGGCCGGGTGCTTCGAGATGTGATGACCGGTACTTTGCGCCTGACTCTGGCCGGCATCGCTCTGGGCACGGTGGCATCGCTGGTTGTCGCTCGTCCGATTGCGTCCCTTCTGTTTTCAACGTCGCCCTGGGATGTGCGAACGTTTCTGGCTATGGTGGCCGCGCTGCTTACAGTCGCACTCATAGCCGGATATGTTCCTGCACGCCGGGCTTCTCGCGTCAGTCCGATGAGCGCTCTTCGCAACGATTAGGGCACCCATTCAACCGCCGGAATTTGAACAGGCGGTTTTGACTTCATGCGGGTCGGCCTTTATAAATGTTCATGTCATTGAAACTCATTTCATGACTACCTCTCCGCTCAATTTCGAGCGAGCGAGGCTATAACCGCAATCGTCAGGATGCTCGGGAAGGCGGTGAAAGTCCGCCACTGCCCCGCAACTGTGAGCGCCCCCTGTTCGGCTTTCGTCGAACGAGGAAACCAGCCAGAGTCCTCTTGCCGCGTTTGGCGAGGGCCCTGAAAAAACCACTGGAGCAGCCCTGCGCCACGGCGCAGCATGGCTCCGGGAAGGTGGCTGTATGCCACCCCAATGACGAAGATCCGTCGTTGGGGGATCCGGCGAGGCGCAAGTCAGGAGACCGGTCCTGTGCGCTCAACCAGCTTGCGTTCCGAGGGGAACGGAGGAGCCATCATGTCATTTCGTACGGTTCATCGCTTATTTTCCGGTCGTCTTCTTGCTCGCGGTGCGTGGGTCACCGCCCTGTTTTGCGTCTTTGCGATTGCGGGGCACGCTGCGTCGATTCGCGGGGTGGTCGCAGATGCGTCTGGCGCGCGGATCAGCGGCGCAACGGTGGATCTGGTCTCCAATGGATCGGTTGTGGGGTCGGCAGTCTCCGGGGCGGATGGAAGTTTTCAGATTATGACCGGTCAGCGCGGCCGGTTCTTCCTTGTGGTTTCGGCCACCAAGTTTCGCCAACTGGAGACGCCGGGTTTCTATGCGGGACAGCTCGACAGCATTGAGCGGAATATCGTGCTGGAGCCCGAGTGGGTGCACGAGTCGATCGTAGTCACGGCGACTGGAACGCCGACGCCACAACCGCAGACCGGCGCGGCGACCAGCGTGATTGGCCCGACGGAACTGGAGCTAGCCCAGGACATGGTGAGCTTGCTAAGGCTGATGCCCGGAACGTTTGTGACGCAGTCAGGCCAGCGGGGTGCACAGAGTTCTTTATTTGTGCGCGGGGGCGATTCTGACGGGAACCTGGTGCAGATGAATGGCGTGAATGCCACTGACATGGGTGGGCGATTCGACTTCGGGCCGCTTTCGACCACGGGAATGGAACGGAGCGAGATCTATCGCGGGCCGAACTCGAACCTCTACGGAGCAGGCGCCGAGAGCAGCGTGGTCAGCGCGACAACCGCTCATGGAACCACGAGCTTTCCCTCGCTGATTTTTCACGGAGACTGGGGAAATTTCGAGAGCTCACGGGAAGAACTGGAGGCGGCCGGCACGTTCGGGAAGCTTGATTACCTGGGCGCCTACAGCTGGCAGCAGACTGCGAACGACCTGCCGAACGACGAATACCACGTGGGAACTGCGGTGGCGAATGTGGGTTTCGCGCCGACCGGGTCGACACAGATTCGCGGCACGCTGTACTACGGGGTCGATGGGACGGGCGTGCCGGGAACGTGGGAGTTTTATCACCTGGCGAACAGCGCGACGGAGAAAGACCAGGACCTTTACATCGGCGCGTCAATCGACAACCAGACCACCGCAGATTTTCACAACATGGTGCGGTACGGCGCGACGCGCAAGCGGGAGCAGTACAACCTGTGGGAACAGACAGGCTCGGGAATCTTCGACGCCTATGGCAACAGCTTTGGAGACCTGGTGACGATTACCGGAGCGAATGGCTACTCGGTAACCGGTCGAGCGCTGATGGATTTTGCGGGAACGTATCCGCAGGGGTACCAGCTCTTCTCAAACCGCGATGCGTTGGTGTACCAGGGCGATTACGCGTTTACGCCCCACCTGACGGCGCAAATAGGGTTTGGATATGAAAACGAGCGCTACACCGGCGAGATCAATCGCACGAATTATGACTACCGCGCAGCGGTGCACGGCGATTTCAAGAACCGTCTCTTCTATACCCTTGGCGGGGACTTGGAGCACTACTCGCTTTTCGGCGTTCAGACGACGCCGCGCGCTGCCTTCTCGTTATACGTGTTTCGGCCGCGCAACGGAGTGCTGAGCGGGACGCGTGTGATGTTCAACTTCGGCGATGCGGTGCGCGAGCCTTCGGGGCCAGACCAGCTTTACTCGCTCTATAGCTTTCTTGAGCAGAACCCTCCGGATGGCCCGGCGACGATTCAGCAGATGCATATTTCGCCGATCAGCGCGCCGACCGCGCGGACGTATGAAGGCGGGCTGGAGCAGGCGTTCTTCAGCGAGCGCCTGATGTTCAGGACGAGCTTCTTCCACAATGAGTTCGGAAAGCAAATCGAGTACGTGGGGCTGAATTTGATACCGGAGCTGTTGCCGAACTTGACGCCGGAGCAGCAGCAGCAGCTTGCCCAGCAACTGCAGGCGGACGGAGCGTATGAGCTGACGCTGAACACCCAGGCCTACCGCGCGATGGGAGTCGAAGCCACGGTGGAGAGCGGGATCGGCCGGTACATCTTTCTGCGCGGCGGGTACACCTATCTGGATTCTGTGATTCAGCGGTCGTATACCAATGACGACGTGGAACTGCTGGGGCCGGTTCCGACCTATGACGGCATTCCGGTTGGGCCTGATTCGCCGCTGGTGGGAGCTCGGCCGTTCCGGCGGCCTCCGCACACTGGATTTTTCACGGCCAGCTATTCGCAGGGCAGGGCGACGCTGCTTTTGAATTCGGCTTTCGTGAGCCGGTCAGACGATTCGGACTTTCTGGGTGGTTTCGACATCAATGGAGGCAACAGCCTTCTGCTGCCGAATCGCAACCTCGACCACGGGTACGCGAAGGTCGACCTGGGCGGCAGTTTTCGCCTTCGGGACTGGCTCGGCGTGTACGGGCAGGTCGAGAATCTGACCAACAACCAGCACATTGCTCCGATAGGCTACGTGAGCCTGCCGACAAGCGTGCGTCTGGGGTTGAAGCTGCAGTGGGGCAGGGAGAAGGCGAACGTTGTGCCTTCGGCGCAAAAATAAGGTGGCGCGCTCCGGCTCGTTTCCATGCGGTGCACAATGGTCGGTGCATTCATCAGAGGCTAAAAGCCATCCTCTCAGGCGATTTGGGGCACGGGACCCCTTTTGCGCCGACCTGCGCTCTTTCAGATCTGAAGGCAGAATTGCATCAGGTTCTTGACGCCCTTTTCCACAGGAGAGGTCTTGAATACTCGGTTGTCATGAGAATTTCTCTTGGGAAAACCGGGGCACCTGTCACAAACTATTCCTAATCTGATCTTCCTCTCACTCATAATTCCAACTCGCCAGGCAATTCCGAGAACGGGCCCGTAGCGGAATCCGTAGTGCCGCTATCCCCAAAACTGAAGAAGCGAAAACAACTTTCGCCGTGAGGAGCATATGAATCGACCTTTCTGGAGGAGTGCCGCTCAGTATGGTTTGTTGTGTTTGACTGTCCTTATTTGTTCACCGCATGGACTGGGCCAGCAGACCTTGGGATCACTGAATGGAACAGTCGTTGATTCGTCGGGAGCCGCAGTGCCGGGCGCAACCGTCGCCGTCACAAATTCGGCGATCAATTACTCAACCATCACCACCACTTCAAGCACCGGGTTTTACCAGGTGTTCAACCTGCCCATCGGCACCTATTCGGTAAAAGTCAGCCACGCAGGGTTCGAGACAACGCAGTACAAGGGAATTGCAGTTCAGGAAGCCCGCGCGACCACCCTCAATTCGACATTGAAGGTCGGGCAGGTCTCCGAGTCGATTGAGGTCACCGCAACTCCACTGCTGAATGCAACGGATGCGACCAACGGCTACACGCTCGATAGCGCGCAGATCGACATGACGCCGCTGGCGACGGGCAGCTTTACACAAGTCGCGGTGCTGTCTCCGGGCGTGAATGCTGAACTGCTATCGAATTTGGATTCCAACTCGGGATTGGGTAATCAACCCATCTGGGCGAATGGCCAGCGCGATACGTCCAACACCTTCCAGGTGAATGGAGTCGACTCGACCAACCTGTTCAATGGCAAGAGTTCCTCAGGCGCAAACTCGCAGCGTTACAACTTCAATATCGGCAGTGCTCCCACTGTCGGCGGATCGTTCTCTGTCGGTACATCGGTGTATGGCTCAAACGGCAACAGCCTGCCCTCTCCTCCGCCAGAGTTCACGCAGGAGCTGCGTGTGAATGTCTCCATGTACGATGCGCAGCAGGGCGCCACCAGCGGCGCGCAGATCGACGTCAGCACCAGCACCGGCACCAATGACTGGCACGGCCAGCTCTACGGCTCCTATGCCAACAATATGATGAACGCCTCGCCCTTCTTCTTTAATCAGGCGTATCAACTGACCCAGCAGGGAATCGGGGTCTTCCCGCGATCGATGGTCAACCCCTGGCTTCGCCGCTGGAGCACGGGTATCACGGCAGGCGGTCCAATAATCAAGAACAAGCTCTTCTTTTTCGCGGCTTACCAGCTCCGCGTAAATGAAGATAATGCTACGGGATTGTCGACAATGACGGTTCCCAGCGGCCTGACCGATGACCGCAGCTCCGCTGGGCTTGAAGCTGCCGATCTTTCATGGGGAGGGAAGGGGAACGTCCCCATCGATCCGATTGCATCCACACTGTTGAACGCCAAACTGCCGAATGGCGACTACATGATTCCCTCGGCCCAGTCCAGCGCACCCTACGAATATGGCGTGCCGAATGTGTTCCTGATTGGAACCGCACGGTTGAATTCTGATCAGGCCAATGTTGCGCTCGACTACGATGCCACCCAGAAAGATCGCATTTCGGCGAAGTACTTCTATCAGAACGCGCCGGTTACTCGTCCCTTCGGTTTCTCGCAAGCGCCCGGCTTCCCGGTTACGCAGCACAACGGTTCGCAGGTTTTTTCGCTTGATAACACAATCTCTATCAGCCCGCGGTTGAACTGGGAACAGCGCCTTGGATTTGTCCGCATGGGTTCGTTCAGCAACTATCAGCAGACGGTTCCGGGGGGCAACATGGGCGTCTCAGGCGAGCAGACAACTGGCCTGACCCCAAATGTTTTGCCCGGTTTGCAGATCAACAACTTCGGCTACTTTGACCAGTCTTCGCCGAATCTCTACGTGGGCCCGGCCGGCGTACCCGGCGCTTTTGTAAACATGGGCTACTATCAGAACCGTGTGAACCCCTCAACGAACCTCATCTTTACGACGGGCAAGCACACCATTGTCGCAGGTGGCGGATATAGTTACACGCAGCTGAATATCACCAATAACCGCACAGGTCATGCCCAGCTCACGGTAAGTGGTTTTGACAATTTCCTTCAGGGGACCGTAAAAAGCGCGAGTGTTCTCCAAAGTATCGATACAACCACGAACCGCAACAATGCCAATCGGTACTACCGCACCAATGAATTCAACGGCTATGTGCAGGACAAGTGGCAGCTTCTGAGCAACCTCAGCATCACGGCCGGGGTTCGCTATGACTACCACGGCGGCATGACGGAAAAGTACGGCGACATGTTCAACTTCGATCCCGCGTTATACGACGTGACCGGTACCTCGACAACGGGATTCAACGTAGTTAATTCCGGATTCGTCATCGCCGGCAACAACAAGCAGAACCCGAGTAAGGGCGTTTCGGCGTCAACCCTGGAAGGGCGCCAGTGGGGCTTCTCGCCTCGCGTCGGCTTTGCCTGGTCTCCCAAGGCCATGAACAACAAACTGGTAATCAGTGGCGGCGGCGGTTTGTACTACGACCGCGGCGAACTGTTCACCTATCTCTCCCAACCGGCAGGCAGTTCCATCGGTGGCCCCTTTGGTGTAACTGAATCCTCCCCCTTGGTCAGTCTCGCACAATCGAATTCGTCTAGCGGAAGTCTGACTCTGGGAAATCCTTTGGGAGACCTGGCTTTCAGTACTCCAGCACAGGGTGGCTTCTACACGCCGCCAAGTTCAGACCCAGGTGTGGTTGGCCAGGCTCTGCAGGCCCAGCTGAACCAGATGACCGGATCGCCCAGCGGGTATTTCGCTCAATTTGGTAAAAACTGCAGCGGCTGGCAAAGTCAGGAAGGATACTTCCTCTGCACCACGCCACTGAACTTTGGCATTTACGACAAGAATAACGTTCTGCCTTACACAATCAACTACACCCTGAATGTGCAATGGCAGCCGACGAATACGGTGGCAGTCTCGATTGGATACACGGGCAACCGTGGTCGCCATGCTGTGATTCCGATTCCGATCAATGAGCCCGGCATCGCAACTCCGACGAATCCGATCTGGGGCGAGACGGCGTCGTATGGCATGGACGTCTTGAACCAGAACTCGGAGGACTGCGGATACGATTACTGCCCGATTGCGGTTGAACCATGGAACACGTTCGACGCGGGCAACACGGACTTCAGGGCACCGTATGTCGGGTTTAGTCCCAATGCCGCGGACTTCAAGACAGTTGGTAACTCGGCCTACGATGCACTGGAAGCGCACGTAGAGAAGCGGCTGTCGCATCATTTCCAGATCGGCGGCAGCTACACATACGGCCATGCCCTCGATGAACAGAGCGACATTGGCCTGTTTTTCACCGGCAACAACCCCAAGAATCTGCGCGACTCCTGGGCCTCTTCCGACTTTGACCGTACGCAGGTGTTTGTCGCCAACTTCCAGGTCGATATACCGAATATGGTGAAGACCAGCAACTTTGCTTCCTACATTTTCAACGACTGGCACTTTACCGGAATTGGGACCTTGCAAAGCGGTGAGCCGTATTCACTCTATGAGTTTTATGGCGCGGTGGGCAGCATCAACTTCGGAAACTTCCCGACCCTGATGAACCCGGTTCTGGGCATCAAGGATCCGAAGCATCCGAAAACCGCGATGACGGGCAACAAAGGCTCTTTCCGCACCGGGGGAGCAGAGGCCAACTACATTCCAGCACTTGACCCTTCGCAGATTGCCATCACCTACCTGGCGCCCGGCACGAACGGTATCCCGGTTTCAACGGGTGACGATCCGTCGGATGTCTACCAAACGGCATTCAATACGGGACAGCGCAATATCTTCCGCCAGGGAGGTCAGAAGCGCCTCGATCTGTCGTACCGCAAGGGGTTCAAGATCACGGAAAAAATCAGAGCGCAGTATGAACTCAACGTCTTTAACCTGACCAACACAACCAGTCTTGACGTCCCGCAGAACCAGGCGCAAATTCGCCAGAACAACGGATGCTCGGCGACTGCGATCAGCGCTTATGGGGGTGAGAACAATTGCAACCAATACCGTAGTTATCTGGGTTACGGTCAGGTTGTGACCTCGAATAGTCCGGCGGACCAACAGTCGGCATTGGCCAACCTGGATCAGGTGCCCTTCTCAACTGGTTCAGGTAAAACCACGCAGCTTCCACTGACGCTATCGCTCCAGCAACAACAGGGTACTTGCACTCTTGAAGCCCTGACAATTGCGGGTACGAACCCACCCACCTGCCCCAACAACGCTGCCAACTGGGGTTCGGTGACGGGAACGATCGGCGGTTCCCGCGCATTCACCATGGGCTTCCATGTCATCTTCTAGCGGATGCCCGGCAGGAACGCTAATCGGGAGCCTTCGGGCTCCCGATTTTCTGTCTGGCGTACCAACCAGAAGACGAGAGTGCATCGGGCGCGCCATCGCGGCCGGTTTCACTGTCGGCCGAACGGCGGGATTAAGGATTGAGCTTCAGACCTAAAGCGAACAGTCCAAAAGTAAGGGTACTTGCACCTTTTTTGTTGTTCTTTGTGCGGACTCGGGGTTAAAGTTGGTTTTTCCACAGGTCAAATAAATTCTGGGGTGTCCAATGGTTTGTCCCAAGTGCAAGTCAGGAGCCTTGTCCACGGTTCCTGCTGAGATTCGGCTCTATCGCAACGCTCCCCGCACGATGAGCCACCCGCCCATGTCCCCACAGCCCGATGTCCACATCTGTCTGGATTGCGGCTTTTCTGAGTTCCTGGTCCCTGAGAAATGGCTTTTGGCAGGATGGCTTCAGCCGGCGAGGACCAAGGCGGCTCCGGTAAGTGTTCCGACGCCGATCAACGAAGTCCGTCGCCAGATCGCCTGAGAATTGGGCTCGCGAAATGGCGACCCTGGTCGCCAGGATCGCCTATTGCAGTCGAGGATCGTGAAACCAAAAGGCCCCCAGCCGAAGCTGGAGGCCTTTTGATTTGTCGTGAAAACGATCGGGAAGGGCTCGACCGATCCAATTCGCTATAAAGGGACCTTCTCAAGAGGAGCAATGAAACCTATGCCGGGCACGTCGAGCTTGTGAAGGTGTTTGTCATTCGTGATAAATAAATCAACGCCAAAATGAGCTGCACATGCCAACTGGATGGCGTCAGCGTTGCGAAGCGTGTGCGTCGCGCGAAGCGAAGCGTAACGCCATGCAACGGAGGTGTCGAAGTTGATGATCTGAGCAGAAGAACGGATTGCGCGGTCATACTGTTCGATCAAGGATGTCTGACCGAGTTTCGTCGGCTTGACAAGAACTTCTCCAAGGGTCATCGACGAAGTCACGATGCGATCACCTCTCTCCAGCATTCGTTTGCGTATTTCAAGCATGCGCGTACGGTTCGGTTCAACGCCCTCGAACATGTAGATGAACAGGTTTGTGTCAAAGAAGACTTTGCTCAAATGTCCTCCCTCCGCAGGTTCTCAACGTAGTCGTCAGCGTGCTCATCAGACCAAATGTCCTTTCCAGAGCCAATGAGACGGATGAGAGGATCATCTTCCCAATTGCTGCTGGGTGCAGAACCGTTTTCACTCCACTGTCTATACCAGTCGATGAGATATCCGTACTTAGCAGGAATCTGTTCAGTTGCAGGTGCCGCTTTGGAG
>NZ_JBARMD010000257.1:0-12456 GCF_049802275.1 Occallatibacter sp.
ACAAAGAAGCGTTGCAGCAGCGTCGTCTGTGCATCATTCGGCTGGCCCATCAGGACCACGCCGCTCGAAGCATCCCTCATAATGCCGATGCGACGCCAGACCGCCGCCTGCACAATGAGGTTTGCGATGTCGCCCTCTGCGCGCATCAACTGCCGCAGCTGGCTGTGATCAATCCGCAGCAGCCGGCTTTCACTGCTGGTGCGCGCCTCTACGACAACCCGCTGCGAGTTGAGAAGATTGAGTTCCCCTGTAAAGTCAAACGCGCGATGCTGCCTATAGATCTTCGCCCCGGGGTCGGATGTAGGCAGGAAAATATCCACCCCACCTTTGAGGACGACGAACATATCGATGTGGCGATCACCATAGGTGTAGAGCGTTTCATCTGGGGGAAACGTTTCTTCATGACCGTAGGGCTTGAGCCGCTCAACCATCTCTTCGGAAAGCCTTGGGAAAGCGAGGTCCGGACGAAAATCCGTCCCCGTCCAGTCGACGACCTGTGCCTCTCTGAACCGAGCAGCCTGATTTGGGTCAAGTGCTTCGCGAGCATTTTCCATGTGGCAACCTCCCGGATCTGATCCACGGGTCTTACATTTTACCGTCTCTCCCGAGGCGATGGATGGCCCGCATTTCAGCCTGTCAGGAGCTAATGGTCTGAAGATTTACGAGGTCTTTGTTCGCGGATCGTCCTTCGGCTTGAGGTAGTCGATACCGAGTGGCCCGATCGCAGTGATTTGGGTGATGTATTCACTGGATTTCGCCCAGTGGAAGTGCGACGTGTTACCAGGTAGCACAATAACGGCGCCCGGCGGGTAAGCCTCCAACTTATCGGCATCGAATTGATCCCCGAGCCCGATATAGAAGACCCCCGATAACACTGTGTAGACTCGATCCTCCGGGTGCCTGTGCGGCATCAACTTGACGCCACGTGGCACTTTGACCCTGATCGTGTAGGGGCCGCGCTCTGAAGGCGTGCCGACAACAACAGCCAGACGCACCGAAGGTGGAAAAGCCGGGAATGGCTTCCAGTCAATTTCCTCAGGCAGAGTAGATTTGAAAACCGATTCGCCAGGCTGGTGCGGCCGAGCCACATCTTTTGGCGTTTCGTCTTTGGTCTCCTTCCCCTGTCGGGCTGTTCCGTGCCGGATGATCGCTTCGCCCATGATTGCTCCCCTTGAAAGACTCGGCTTCAGCGCGATCAGTTCCTCTCTCGCGCTTTTCCGATTAGGCTCGATTCGTGGAATCGAAACAATCGGACAATGGTATCGACGATACCTTGGTATCGACCTCTTCGTGAAAGTCGTCGGTGCTGAAGAAACCGTTAAACGAGACGGATTCAAGCGAGCTGCCAAAGCGCTGGTTGGTGCATCGAGTCAGACCATAGGGCACAACTCCCATTGGGTTGATTGACCGATACCAAAGCGTGACCGATACCATCGTCTAATTGTTTTGCCTCCCTCATTTCTGTTGAGATTGCCTGTGTAGGTCCGAGGCAGCTCGGGGGACGGATGTGTTCGTTGAAGGTTGAAATCAAGCGAGTGTATGAAGAGCCTGAGCGCACGGATGGTACGCGTATACTTGTCGACCGGTTGTGGCCGCGGGGCCTTTCTAAGGAGAAGGCGCGGGTCGATCTTTGGCTCAAGGACATTGCGCCAAGCACCGAGCTTCGCAAATGGTTCGGCCATGATCCGAGTAAGTGGACCGAGTTTCAAGCCCGCTACCGTCAGGAACTGAAATCGGAGGCTGATCTGCTCGACATTCTGAGAAAGAAGGCAGCCGAGGGACCCATTACGCTGCTCTATGGGGCAAAAGATGAAGTCCACAACGAGGCTGTCGTCCTGCAGTCACTGCTTCAGCCGAAATGAGAAAGTTTGTCGTGGAAGCTTTAAGCCTTCCTTCGCGGTCAGGATATAGTTCTCTTGACGGCAATTCTCTCTGACAGGTTGCGAATTGAATGGCATCGGACTCGCAAACGTCGCAAGCGTCGGCAGCCTTAACTCTTTCGCAGCTCGTTTCATCTCCGCTCACGAAGGTCGCCATTTTTCTTGTGGTCACAATCAATCCCGGAGACGATCACCGTTCAACGGTTCTTTCGCTCTGTGCAGATCTCTCCGCGCTTCTTCGAAGTGTTGGTTTTCGCAATCTCGATGGCGCCTTGTCGTGCATTATGGGGATTGGTTCCGATGCCTGGGATCGGCTTTTCGGCTTGCCGCGTCCTGCTGAACTTCATTCTTTCGAGGAAATTCTCTCCGGACCGCGACATGCTGTTTCTACACCGGGAGACTTGATCTTTCACATTCGCGCCAAGCAGATGGATTTGTGTTTTGAGCTGGCCGCGCAGATTATGACTCGTCTCAACGGCGCCGTTAGCACCACCGACGAGGTCCAGGGTTTTCGTTACTTTGACCAGCGGGATGTGCTCGGTTTCGTCGATGGCACCGAGAATCCCACAGGCAACTCGGCGGCAGACGCGGTGTTCGTTGGCGGCGAAGATCCGGCCTTCGCTGGCGGAAGCTACGTCATCGTCCAGAAGTACCTTCACGACCTCGAAGCCTGGAATAATCTTTCTACCGAAGCTCAGGAGAAAATCATTGGGCGCTCAAAAGTCTCCGATATTGAATTGGACGATTCCGTCAAACCCACATCTGCACACAATGCCCTTACCGTCATCGAGAAGAACGGCGAAGAAGTAAAAATCCTGCGCGATAATATGCCCTTCGGGAGCCCCGGCCGCGGCGAGTTCGGCACGTATTTCATCGGGTACAGCCGCTCGCCTCGTACGATCGAAGAGATGCTCGAAAACATGTTCATCGGGCGACCGCCGGGAAACTATGATCGCATCCTCGACTTCAGCACCCCGGTCACGGGAAATCTATTCTTCATACCCACGTCCACGTTTCTCGATAGTATTTCCCCTGACCGGCCGGCACCGCCTGTGCGCGTCGCGCAGAATGCCGCACCGATCTCGACACTAAGTGAAACCGGCGCAAACTCTGTGGGAACGAAGGATGGTTCTCTCGGAATAGGTTCTCTCAAAGGAGGCGGATTCCATGAATAACCTGCATCGCGAGCTGGCGCCGATTTCTGCGGCTGCTTGGGCTCAGATTGAAGAAGAAACTTCACGCACCATTAAGCGATATCTTGCCGGTCGGCGCGTTGCGGATGTTCAAGGACCTGCGGGCGCAGCGTTGGCTGCAGTGGCCACAGGCCATCAGCGTGCGATCGAGGCGCCCGGAGACGGTGCGACCGCTCAACAGCGCGAAGCAAGATCTCTTGTCGAGATCCGCGTTCCATTCGATCTTGATCGCCAGATGGTTGACGATGTAGAGCGCGGCGCAAATGACTCTGACTGGCAGCCCGCAAAGGACGCTGCGCGCAAACTAGCCTTTGCCGAAGACCGCGCCATCTTCGAAGGCTACGCCGCCGCTGGAATTGTCGGGATCCGGCAGGGCACCAGTAATCCCAAAAAGCCACTTCCCGCCGACGTTCGCAAGTATCCAGAAGCCTTTGCCCAGGCCTTGAGCCAGTTGCGTCTCGTGGGTGTCAATGGACCGTACTCTATCCTGCTCGGCGCCGATGCTTATACCGAACTTGCCGAGACGAGTGATTACGGGTATCCGGTTCTCGAGCATGTGAAACGCCTGGTCGACGGCCAAATCATCTGGGCCCCCGCCATCAGCGGTGCTTTCGTCGTCACCACTCGAGGTGGCGACTTCGATCTTCACCTTGGGCAGGACATCTCCATCGGCTACTCGAGTCACACTGACACCAGTGTTCGACTCTATTTGCAGGAGACCTTCACCTTCCTCTATTTGACGTCTGAATCCGCCGTGGCTTTCGACCCACCGAGCAAAGCGCTCTCGTCATAATGCGCGCCGAGGACAACCATAAGACAGACAGAGCGACGTCTTGGACTCCTTTTACCGGGATGAAGCCGCTCACGAGCCGGCGCGTTTATTCCATCCGTGGAAGTTTGAGAAATCGCCGGAGTTCCAGGCTTCACGGAGTCCGGGTTTGCTTAGATCCCAGTCCGGCCGAATTTCACTGGTGACGGCACGCAGGTCTTGCCACAAATCTGCGATCGACGGACGGCCCCAAAACCAATAGCCGTTATAAATACTGTGAATCACCAGGCTCGGCTTGAGGACGAGTGTGTGCGGAATCATCGGATTGTGCTCGGGATCGGTGTACTCCTGTATGTCGAGGTCTTTCTGAATGATTCGGCCAGGGTCGGAAAGAAAGGTCCATTGGGCTCCGACCGATGCCCGAAACTCCTGGAGCGTGTGGTGGTCATCCGTTGAGATCGTGACGATCTGCGTGTACGCCACGGCGACCTTAGGGTAAAACGCGGCGAGTTCCAGATGCTGCTGGTGCTCCTTCGGACAATAGTGGCCGCGGGCGAGCGTAACCGCCAGCGGGTCGTCGCCCTGAAGTTCGCTGAGCTTGCGCAGTGTGCCCATGTGATCCGGCAGTTGGTAGTCGGGGAAATGGCCTCCGGGCACAATGTCGGAACGCATGATTTGACTCCTTCTATTTCGGGAACTCTGTGCCGTGCTGTTCAGAGACCATGAAATTCGCGTACCAGGCCGGCCAGTTTTTGTCGGACTGCCCAATCAGTGATTCATGTTGACTGTGCGCTGCCTCAGCCCTCCGCAATGCCTCGGCCAAGTCATTCGATGACGCGTAGGTTGTTGCTTCCGCTTCAATCCTCCCAGGCAAGCGCTTCGTGATCTCCTGCAGTAGCCAGCCGTTGCCATCCGGGTCACTAAATGTTGCAAAGGAAGTGTAGCTTGCGTGATCCGGCTGTGGACCCACCACTCGCCCGCCAGTGCTCGCCGGTTGAAACTGCGCGCCAGGTGTCACTGCGTGGAACACATCGCTGATTTCGATGCCGCGAGCGGCGAGTTCGTTGCGCGCGGCGTTGATGTTGGCAACGACCAGGTAGGTGCCTCGTGCAGACCCGGGAGGCGCCGAGGAGATCCGGGCTCCGAATTGGACCGAGCATCCTGAACCGGGTGGGGTGAACTGAACGACTCGGAAACCATTATCGAACTTGAAGTCGGCATCGAGTCGCCAGCCGAGTTTGGCATAAAACTCCTTGGCGCGGTCAACATCGGAAACGGGGATGACCACTACCTCCAGGTTCATTTCCACTTTTGCGGGACCGGGCGCCGTGAGTTTTTCGTAACTGTGAACTCCACTGACAATTGCCATCGTTCCCTCCTATTTGAGTGGGCCATGAGTAAGCGTTCGCATCTGCATCCGATCCGGCTGGGCATTACCCGTAAGTAAGGTTCGTGCTCTGTCCAACCTCGATAATGTAGCCGTCAGGATCGCGGATGTAACACCGAATCTCGCCGTACTTGGAGATGGGCTCAGTGATGAACTCCGCTCCCCGACTTTTCCATAATTCATAGCACGCCTGAATATCCGCAACGCGGAAATTCATAAAGCTGTTGATGTGATTCGGGTCGGGAGTACTGAGCGTTACCGTCGGCTTGTCCGGAGTCGGGCCGCCCCCAACATTCAGAATCATCCAGATATTCGCAAGCTGAAGGTACCCAGGCGCGTTGCCGTCGCCTCTGCTGAGAATGCGACCGCCGAAGACCTTCTCGTAGTAATCAAGCGATCGGTTGATGTCCGTCACGGTGAGAAAACACGCGATGCTGATCCCATCCTTCGGGGGCATCTCATAGCTTTTCTGTTCCACTTGTACGCTCATTGACTCACTCCAATCTGGATAGACTTACGGCAGGGGAAACCACGGAACCAGCCCCCACTAAGCGGCTCGCTTTTTCCTCGCGCCGAGTGCCGACAGAAGAAGTTTCACAACTGCTTCATCCGAGAACGGGTTCTGACCGGAGATCAACTCGCGATCTTGCAGGACGTAGCTCTTCCATGGAGGCAGCACACTGACGTCGCCGCCGGCGGTACTCAAGGCGAAGTCCGGGTAGAAGAGAACCTTGCCATCAATCTCAAGCGGCTCGCGCTGCTGCTCTTCCGCCGTCGAAAAGATCGTCATCTTATATCCGGCATAGATCCAGCCTGCAGCCTTTGCGTGCGCTCCCGCCGCATCGCCCGCTGCCAGCGCCGCAACGAACTCCTTCGAATTCGGAAGAGCCGAGAGCAGTGAAATCGGGCCATGGCACAGCACCGCCGTTGGCTTCGATGTCTCGTGAAAGTGTCTCATCACGATGCCGGCATCGGGATCATCCAGAAGATCGATCATCGGGCCATGGCCGCCAGGCACGAAAACAGCGTCAAATTGATCCAGGCCCAACGCGATGACATCCTTGATGCGAACCGGATCTCTGAGCCCAAGCAGGCTGTCGCGGAACAACATATAGTCCTCAAGCTTGGCCCTGTCCCCGCCGAAGAAATCGGCGACCTCTGAATGGACATCCACCTGGGGCGTGTTGCCTGTGGGGTTGGCGAAGGTGATCTCGTAGCCCTCCTTCATCAGGGCGCGAACCGGAACCGTCACTTCGTTGAGGTAGTAGCCGGCGCCGGTATAAATCTTGCCATCCTTCAAGGGCAAGCCTCGACCGCTGGAGATGAGTGCCAGGATTTTTCCTGCTGTTGCCATTTTGTTTCTCCTCTCTGAAGTTGGAACGAAAGCTGTGGATTATGGCTGCGGGAATCCGAACATCAGCCACGACTGATTGGCTACCCAATGGGGGTATAGCTCCGTCATCTGATCGAACAACGCCTTGTCGGACGTCGCGGTTTTCTGCAGCCGATCGAAGTCCTCGAGGTAACGCTTAGTGTCTTGGATCGCGGAGGGGGAGTCGGGCGCGCCAGGTTTCTTGTGACCCGCGACAACGATCGCCGGATTCAGCGCCGCTAACCGGTTAAGCGAAGCGATCCAATTCTTTCGGCTCTCGGGAGTGGTGTCGCCGACGTACATGCGGCACTGGTTGTACACAACGTCGCCGGCGACGATCAATCCAATCGATGGAACGTAGAGAGACGTCGAATCGGGACTATCGGTGCGGCCCTGCTCGATAATGCGCAATTCTTGGCCCTCGAGTGTGAACGTGTCATGCTCATAGGGCTCAGGTCCAACCAACTTCGTGGGCACTTGCCCAGGGAACATTTGGCGGGCTAACCGCTGCACTGGGGGAGACAAATACATCTGTATGCCCTCCACCGCCTTGGGCGTTGCGATCGCCCGAGCGCCTGGGAATCGGTCGAGCAGAACGCTCAGACCGTAGAAGTGGTCGAAATGGGCGTGCGTTATATAGATGGTCTCCAAGTTGCGGTTGTGCAGAGCAACCCAATCCGCGAGGGCCTCGGCCTCAGCCACCGTCCCCATTGCGTCCACCAGAACCGCATCGTACTCGCCGAAGATCAAGGTTGACGTGATCGGGTCAAAGCCAAGCGCTTCACCAAAGGGTTTTGGGCGCTCGCCGACCATCGCCTTTCCCGGAGCCGTAAACACGTTCACACTAAGCGAGTTTGGCGCGATCGGCGGCCTCACGGGCTCGGCCTCTTTCAGTCCATTCTTTTCGTCCACCTGGTGCTCCTTTCGATTCAGAGCGAGTGACCGTTCAAGAAGAGATTGGCAGAAGGGCAACGACAAATCTATTGGACGAAGGTATCGAAGATACCAAGGTACCGGTCACAGGCGCAGAGTTTTGCGCAGGGCGACCAACTAGACTCATTTGCCCGTTCGGCCTGTTGCCGATCGTATAAGCCCTCGTTCACATTCGACCGATCTTCTGCGGGGTTTTCTATAGCATTCAACCATTCGTCAGACCGCTCATACCAAGGTATTGGCGACACCATCGTCTAATGGATTCGTTTTCTCGCTTCTGGCTTAATCACAAAGATGAGCAAGTCACGGCGCATCCGAGACGTTGAATCGGAGTCTGTTTTTGCCAAGGGAACTGCAAGAGGCTTGCAACACTTGAAAAGGAGATTTATCTCATGTCTTCAACTTCGAGAATCGCTAATTCAAATCGCGGTGGAGGATTTCAGTATCAGGAACTGACGAGTGGCTCAGTTGCTGGATGGCAGCAGCTGAAGTGGCGCCAAGAACAAGAGCGAGAGTGGGAAGGCCATTTGAAGAGCCTGCAGCAATGCATAGGCGAGTTGCTCATCACAAATCGAAAACTCGGACATCAGCCACCTTCAACGACAAATCACCCGATACAGGGAACGCGACATTGAATACGATGGCGACGTCGCAAGAAATCGATCATGATCGCCGTCGCTTTGGGAAACGCCATCGGGCCGGTACCGAGTCCGCTTCTCTTCTTCCAACGGCGGTTCGCTGACCGCCGCGGTCTATCGTGTCGATGGCGCAAAGGCTGCTGGAACAGGCGGCGGCGGTCAACTTATCGTCGAGGGAGTCCCGGTTTCGACAGGCAAGTCGGCACGTGTGGCGGAGGCCGGCGACTACCGTATCTTTGCGGGCTGGCGAAGTGACCCCTTCTTTTTCGATACGGAGGGCGCCCTCAACAACCTCCTCGTCCTTCGCAATCTGTCTTCCTCGCAGGCGATCGCAAAGCTGATTTTCTTGCCAGCTGAGCCGAAAGACGATGCTCAATTCATCCCGGTCTTCGCTCACTCGCTTGAACACACCGGAGGCTACTCGACCGATGAAGCAACGCGGGTCGCACGTACTCTGCTACCAGACATTCTCTTCTACGATCCCAGTCAGCCGGCGGTCTTCCCGCACAATGGTCGCGCACTCACCGACGACGCGATTGACGTTTTCCTTGGCGTCCTCACGAAGGGCAAGATCACCAGCGATAACGTGGGACCCCATAAAGACCTTCTTTCCGAATTCCCTTTCCTGGGTGCGCCACATGAAGATCGGTCTGCGCAGCGGGTCGCTGCGTGATTTCCCGCGCAACCAGCCGTGCAGTCTACATTCCCTTATCGCGTTGTAGGTTCGCGCCGCAATTGCACGCGATACGAAAGTATTGGCCATACCAACGTCCAATTGTGCGAAACATATTGTTCTGGCCGAATAGATCGTGATTGACGAAATCGGGCGCTTTCAATAGATACGGCCCCTGTTTCCGAGAACAACTTCAGAGGAGAATCCATGGCAACCACGACCGCACCGACGAAACCCAAACAGACGAATGAATCGACAAAAGCTGCACAGCTTCGCATCACCCGACGGTCGCCTGCCTATTGGCGCGTCACAATCGATAACCCGCCCATCAATGTTATGGGTCCGGAGATGGTCCGCGAGTTTCAGGAAGTCATCAATGCTATCGAGACCGACAACGATGTCAGGGTCGTGGTCTTTGATAGTGCAGTCGACGGCTACTTTCTGAATCATTCCGATTTCGAAGCCAAGCTCGAGGATCTGACCTCAATGCCGGACGGCCCCACTGGTTTGCCACCTTGGCCCGACTTTCTCGTGCGTCTGACTCGCGCACCAGTCGCATCTATCGCTCTCATTCGCGGTCGCGCGACGGGAAACGGCAGCGAGATCACGCTCGCCTGCGACATGAGTTTCGCCAGCCGCGAGAAGACGATCATCTCGCAATGGGAAGTGGGCGTGGGGATGGTCGCCGGCGGCGGCCCCATGGCCCGGCTGCCCCAACTCATCGGACGAAACCGCGCGCTTGAAGTACTCCTGAGTTCGGAAGACATCAGAGGAGACCAGGCGGAGGCCTACGGCTATGTGAACCGCGCCTTGCCCGACGCTGATCTGGAGGCATTCGTAGAGGCGCTCGCGACCCGGATCGCCAAGTTCGACAAATGGGCGATCGCTAACACCAAACGCCTGGTCAACACGAGCCTGCCGCCGGACGTTGAACTCGGCGCGGGGTGGGATGCATGCATCGCTTCGCTAGGACGACCCGCCGCGCAGAATGGAATCAAAGCCCTGATGGCGCGCGGCTTCCACAAACCTGGAGATGTCGAGAATCGGCTCGGATACTACCTCGGTGAAATCCCGCGCTAGTCCGAAGGCGCGACTTCGACTACGCGACGTTGGGCATCGTTGAAGTACTTGCTTTCGGTGGAGGAACAACCGATGGACTGGAAACGATTGGCGCAGTTCGTGCTGCTAGGTAGCGTTCATTCTGAGCAATGCGCCATTTTGCTCGTGCGCGTTTCCATCGGGCTGTTCTTCGCCATCTCTGGGGGAAGAAAATTGTTTGTGGCTGGCAGCAGGCAAACTATGTACGAAACGCTCGCCAGGGCCAAAGTCCCGTTCCCAAACCTCATGACTTATTTCGTGTCGAGCGTCGAATTCGTTGGGGGATCCCTGGTAGCTGCGGGGCTTCTCTCGAGCCTGGCCAGCGTGGCCTTGTTGGTCGATATGGTTGTCGCCATTCTTACCACGAAGCTTTCCGCAATGCCTAAGAACGTTTCGCCCCTCGGGTGGGTCGACAATCTGCTCTACCTTCCGGAGGTCCTGTACGTGCTCATCCTTTTCTGGATGATTTGCTCTGGTCCGGGAAAGCTCAGTGTCGATTACTGGCTCGCTGAGCAGTTGCAGAAGTGATCAATCGACGCGGCACTGACGGGCAGATCAAGCGAGACAGCTGCGTAGCGAGGGCGGATCTACAGACACAGCTTCTTAACCCCTTGGAGGAAATATATGTTAAGCAGCAAATCGGGAAGCACCATAGAAGCACGGGCAGAGTCGTCGAATCCTCTTGACGTCGTCCCAAGTGAAATCCCATTCGATGTGCCCTATGGGCTCTCGATAACACTGGAACGAGCAGAGGCGGTCATTCACGCCGCCGTGGCAGAGGCGAGGACGCGGAACTGGAAGATGAATGTAGCCGTGTCAGATTCGGGCGGCAACCTGGTGGCCTTCGAACGAATGGACGGTGCGATGCTTGCCTCCATCCAGATTGCCCAACACAAGGCGCGTGCGGCTGCCACCTTCCGGCGTCCAACCAAGGTCTTCGAGGACGGCATCCAGCTCATGCACCTGAACTATCTGCTTGCCTTCGACGGAATTATCGCATCTCGAGGCGGTATCCCACTCATCGATAAGGGAGTAATTATCGGCGCGATCGGCAGTTCGGGGGGCGCGGATTCTCAGGACGAGATTGTAAGCGAGGCGGGCGCGGCAGTCATTAACCAAAGCGCGGCGAAAGGAAATTGATCCAGTATCGAGAAATGATCGGGTGAGCGGATCGATCGCACATTCGGAATTGCACGGGTTGCGCCTTGAAACTCATGAAGTTCAGTCTCCTGAAATGGAGGCCGCGGCAAAGCCTAGCTCGCAGCTGCGTACCAAGTCTTGCGTGATGTCCGGAGACGGCCATTGCGAAGCGTAGACAGGGAGGTTTGCAGGCCGAAACAGCAGTAAACGGCAATCTAGCCCCGAAATCGATCGTGGTGGAAGTAGCCGACCCTATCCCGTAACGGGGAAGGCAGAAGCTCAGTATGCGTCATGGCGAGTGTACTGGGGTGCTTCCGGGGTTCGTACCGTCAGCATGCAACCAAGGGATTTCATGGGAACAAGGGAGAGCCGTCAGGCTCAAGCCTGGCTTGTAGGGTCCGACAAGCTGAACAGCGAGGAAGATCCGAAGGCCTGACGGAAGTCAGACTGCCTGGTAGTACTTCGAGGTCGGGAGAGCCGGCTACATGGGGAAGCGGGCAGCGGAAGTTGAACTGTTCGTGGGAAACATGAGCTCCATCCAAAGGGAGGATTCGGCCTTCTATGCAAAGAGAAGATCAGCCAGTCATGACAACAGGACTCGAACGAATAGCAGTCAAAGCTCGGTGTGAACCGAAGCTTCGGTTTACGTCGCTGGCCCATCACATCACAAAGGAGCGGGTTTGGGAGAATCTTAATCAGATACCTGCCAAGTCTGCAGCCGGAGTGGATGGACAGACCGTAGCGGAGGCGAAAGAGAGTTTTGAGGAATGGATTGCAGGTATGCTGCAATCTGTTCACCGTGAAGGATACCGCGCGCCAGATATACGGCGTGTCTACATCCCGAAGCCCGGAAAGCAGGAGATGCGCCCTCTCGGGGTGCCGACTGTCGCGGACCGGGCACTCCAGCGAAGCGTCTCTCAGGTACTATCTGCCATCTATGAGCAGGATTTTCTACCCTGCTCTTTCGGCGGACGTGCCGGGAGAGGTGCCCACCAAGCGCTTGCAACGCTCCACGAGAGAATTGCTGGCGGGAAAATCGAGTGGGTGCTGGAGGCGGACCTCAAGAACTTTTTCGGGAGCTTAAGTCACGAGTGGATGCTCCGCTTCGTGGAACATCGAGTGGGAGATCAGCGCCTGATTAGTTTAATCCGGCGCTGGCTGAAGGCAGGCGTTTTCGAGAATGGAGAGGTTCATCCAAGCGAAGAGGGGACCCCGCAGGGAGGGTCGGTCAGCGTGATGCTGAGTAATGTATATCTCCACTATGTGCTCGATCTGTGGTTCGAGCGAGTGGTCAAGCCGCGACTTCGTGGTGAGGCCTGCATGGTGCGATATATCGACGACTTCGTGCTGTGTTTCCAATTTCGTTCGGATGC
>NZ_JBARMD010000258.1:0-3261 GCF_049802275.1 Occallatibacter sp.
GCGTGGGCTGAGGCCGGCCAAATCACGCTTTATACGCTGCTTATCTGGTTGCCGGCAATCTTTGCCACCCCCCGGGCGCGCTTGTCGTGGACGGCGCTGTGGATCTCGTGGACCATTGGTGCAGCGGCATGGGTGGTCGCGCAGAATATGGCGTCAAAACCTGTACTCGACGCAGAAAAATGAGCGCCGGCAAAACCGGCGCTCAACATACTGCAGTTGGATCAAACTCGATCAGGGAGTGAAATCCGGTAAAGAAAATCGCCAGCGCCTACATCTCGCAACCTACCCGGTAACCGGCAGGCATCGACATTGCTCCATGCCGTCCGGCCAGCCGCCGGAGCATCGTGCGGCTCAGAATGTGCTTGCCGCGGAAGACACGCGATTTCATGGTGGCGACGCTCAGGTTGAGCGCCCGTGCTGCTTCCTGCTGTGGACTCTCGTCGAGAACGCAAGTTTCAATCGCGCGACGGCACACCATGCCGAGCTTTTTCACTTCTTCGCGCAGAATGCCCTCCATCTCCTTGCTTTGCCATGTCTCTTCAGGATTTCTGCGAGGATCGGGAAGATCGATCTCCACAACTTCATTGTCCTGCCTGCTCAGGTATTCAATCGACACGAAGACACGGTTGCGACGGCTGCGCAGGTGCTCGTGCGCCGTGTTCTGCACAATCGCGCCCAGCCAACTCGACATCTGCGATTCCCCGCGAAACTTTGCCAGAGCTTTATAGGCCTTCATGAACGCTTCCTGCACAACGTCTTCCGCGTCTTCGTTTGAATTCGTGAGACGGCGGGCCATACGCAGCAGTTGCGGGCGGCGGCGTTCAGCAGTTTCGAGAAACTCCTCCAGACGGCCCTCGCTTAAGGGGGCGTCTGTTTCCACTTCCATTGCACTCAAGGAAATTGGCATATACACCCGCTCCTACCGGGTGGGCATTGCGAGTTCATTCGGTTGGAATGAAAAGCCGGAAGGCAATACACGCGGCCAGTTGCTCTAGCTGCAACGCAGGCCGGTACCGCCAACTACGCCAGGGAAGGATGGAGCGAGGGAGGAGCCCGGAAGGGAATATGCGACGAGATGATGAACGTTATACGTGCGGGAGCCGGGTTGATGACAGCATGATCGCGCGACAGGCGCGCTAGCCGTGGGGTGGATAAGGCAAGAAGCGCGAATCCGGAGATCCGTTGCGGTCTGGTTTTGGGCTGCGCCACGGTGCTGGAGAAGTCATCGCGATGCTCCACCCACATCCGCGTACCAGAGGCTTTTGAGATTTGAGTCTGGTTGAAATACTGCGAGAGCTTGTGGCCGTACCCATTCGCGCCGATCGCGATGGCCAGGGCGAGGAAAGCTAAAACACAAGGCCGGAAAAACTGCCTCACCGGAACAGGGAGTCCCAACTCACGCCCGCTGGTCTGCCCCAAGGGCTGAATCTGCGCCTTTTGTCCTGTCGCGATGGGAAATTCGTCTTGCACGTGCTTCTGGCTCCTCGACGGGTGCAGCGAAGGTCTCACAAGTATAGACTCGGGCCGCTTTCGTTTGGCCGCAAAAATTATCAAAGGGGAGTAACCCCGGGGGGAACTCGTCTCAGAATTCGAAATTCATTGTGCGATTGCGTGTTCGGCGCCGCGAAACAGACCACGGAGAGCGCGCCAAACCCAGCGGATGAGCAGAATGATGGCCAGGACCAAAGCCAGGGCTATGCCCCCGCCTATGTACGGATGTGCAGTCGCCAGCCAGGTGAGAGAGACGGCGAGCACATCTCCGCCGAGGCTGAGGCCGATATTTGAGAAGGGCTCGGGCGACGGCGTGACAGCAGCGCGGGCCGCAGTTTTTCCTCCGTGTGCAGCCAGCGCGACCAGGCCACCCAGCAGCGTTACGGCAAGCTGCTCGCCCGGAGTCAAATTCGTGGTGGCGCGCCAAGCCAACAGGGCTGCCGCCGGGACGCGGATGAAGGTGTGCAGGGCGTTCCAAATCAAGTCGAAGGCAGGAACCTTGTCGGCAAAGAACTCCACGGCAAACAGCGCGACACTTGCGCCGATGACCCACCAACTCGCCAGCAGGTGCAGCGGTTCTGGAAGGGCCAACAGGCTGGTATGCGACAGGATCCCCAACGTTGCCACCGTGGCGTAGACGTTGATCCCCGCCGCAAAGGAGACGGCGACAATCAGCGCGACAAGTCCATGGCCAGGAAGCGGAAGTTTCACGTCGTCAGTATATAGGTCCAAACCGCAGAAATGCCGGCTTATCCGGCTGCCTATTTGTACATTCAAATGCGAGCAAATCGGATAAAGTTGCCGCCGGACCGAGGCCGGTTCCCGCAGTGCGAAAGTGATAATGAATGCACGATGCCGTTTGAATGGACAGAGGGCGCGCTGGCCGAGGGACTTCGCTGCTATTGCAATCAGGAGTTCTTTGAGGCACACGAACATTGGGAGAGCGTCTGGCTCAAATGCGATGAACCGGAGAAGACGTTTCTCCAGGCATTGATCCAGATCACCGCAGCTTTCCACCACCTGCAGCGCAACAATCCCACAGGCACGGCTTCCCTGCTTCGCTCAGCCTTGCGACGCCTGGAGAGTTTTCCCGCGGAGTACAGCGGGGTCGCGGTCGAGGAACTTCGCACGAGCATTCGCATGTGGCTCGATGCGCTCAACGCCGAGAGCCAGCCTCGTCAAATCCCTTTCCCGCATATTCGTTGAGTATTTCTTCGCGCGACGAGGACTCGGTCATGGTCGAACGCAAGCGCTCCGCTCATCAGCCGTGGCGATGATGGTGAGTGCGCGTTGCTGCCGGTTTGGGTGGCGGCGGTGGCAGCGGCGGCAGACCTGCCACAGCGAGGAGAAGCTCGTTCGCGGCATTGAAGAGGTTCACATGGGTATAGACCGGGCCATCGGTAGCGGCCACAAAGATGGCAGTATTGCGAGAGTGGTTGATAGCGATATACGTTTCGAAACCAGCTCCGCCGCCTGTCTTTTCGATGATATGCGAGGGGGAGTCAGCCGGCAGGATATGAATCCAGCCAAGGCCAACGCCGGTGGGCTCCCCAGCGTGGTCCAGCCCTTTTTGACTGAGCAGATCGGAAGGAAGGACGTAGACGCCCTGGGCGGAAGCGTCTTGTGCGTAGATGCCTGGGCCACCAGTCCGAAGAAGGTACTTGAGCCAGATCGTCATATCCGCTGCGGTGGAATAGAGGCCCGAGCTTCCGGCAGGGGCCTCGGTTGTTGTGCACGATCCCTCCTCGTGGACGCCAATCAGTAGATGTC
>NZ_JBARMD010000259.1:0-8682 GCF_049802275.1 Occallatibacter sp.
CGGGCATCAATCCCGAGCCGATCGAGCCGCATATCCGCGCGCTTGGCGAGGCTGCGGTCGCGCATCATTGCGACGCAGGCTTGTGCACCGATGGCGATGCGGACCGTATTGGCGCGACGGATGAGGACGGAAACTTTGTTGATCCGCACAAGATTTTTTCGGTGCTGCTGAGCTGGGTTCTTCGCCGTAAGGGATGGCCTGGCGCAGTCACACGTGCGTTCAACACGACCAAGATGCTTGATCGGATTGCCAAAAAGCACGGACGTGAGCTGATCGAGCACGGCATTGGATTCAAGTTTGTGTGCGACTACATGCTGGAACGCGAGATCGTGATGGGCGGCGAGGAGTCGGGCGGCATCGGATTTCAGCGACATCTGCCGGAGCGCGACGGCCTCTTGAATGCGCTGCTGCTGGCCAACGTCATGGCCGAAGAGAAGAAGACGCTGGGCCAACTCGTCGCCGATCTCCAGGCCGAATACGGCGAGCATCAGTATGGGCGCATCGACCTGCACATTCCCGACTATTTGAAGAATGCAGTGATTGTGCGGGCCAGGGCGTTGAAGGTGGGCGATGCGTCGATTGCAGGCATGCCGATTCTGCGCCAGGAGACGCTGGATGGGGTGAAGTTCTACCTCGATAATCCTGAGGCGAAGTCAAAGGCAAACGCAGCGGAGACTTGGATTCTGTTTCGCGCCAGCGGCACGGAGCCGCTGATGCGGATATATACGGAATCGACCTCGAAGGAAGCGGTGGCGAAGCTGCTGGAGAGCGGACGGGCATTCGCGATGGCAAGCTGATAGAAGCAGGGAATAGGGAGTGGCGGACGATTAGGCTGATCGGCATCTCAATCTTCAAGTGCGGGAGTTTTCGTGTTCATTCATATCTTCGGATTTCGGTGGAAGGCGGAGGCTACTGAGGCCGACAAAGCGCGCGCGGCTCACGACATTGTGGCTTTTCGAGACCATGTCCTCGGGCTCATCGACGTTCACGTCGGTCCCAACGTTTCTCCGCGCGGACAGGGCTATACGTTTGTGGGGCTCATGACCTTTACCGACAAGGCGGCAGCCGATGCATACACTACGCATCCCATGCACCTGGCGCTGCTCAAGTGGCTGGTGCCGCTGATCGACCCGGTGGAACTGGATTTCGAAGCCTGACCTTTCCTGAGAGCCGGATATGGAGGAGTAGAGCCTGCAAGAGTTCGTCCTGACGCGACAAAAGCACAAGCAGATCCTTCGCGCCGCTTACCCATCGCGCTTATGCGCGTCGGGGCCCCGAGCGTGCGGCGCTCAGGATGACACACTTTTTATGTGTGGGCTGAAGCCGACCCTTCAGGTTAGATTGTCTTGTCGTCGGCGTGGCTTTCGACGTTGTCGGGGTAGTGATGGCAGCCGAAGAGGCGGAAGTCGGAGACGCTTTTTAGGCGGAACTGGCCGGACTGCTGACGGAGCGGGAACTTGAGGCGGAAGAAGTCTGCGCCGTCGACGTCGTCGAGGTAGATGGCGGGGCGTGCGTCGGCATTTTCGGTTGCGATTTCGATGTTGGTGAGCTCGATGTTTTTAACGTGGCGGACGTAGATGCCGGTCGCCGGTAAGTCGCCGAACATGGTTGGCTCGGGATATTTGTCTGAGTTCTCTTGCGGCTGGATGGCGGCCATGTCGGCGCCGGCGCCGCCGACCTGATGCAGATAGACGTCGCTGATCTTCAAGTCTTCGATGGGATGGTCGGAAACGCCAGCGATTATCGAAGGCAGTTGGGCGGCGCCTGAACTGACGATATTGCTAAGGATAATGCGCTTCATCGTTCCGACAACGGTTTGCGGCTTGGGTCCGCGCAGTCGGGCGCCGAGCCGCAGAAAGAAAGGCGCGCGGACGTTCCGCATCGTAACGCCGGTGAAGGTGATGTCTTCGACAATGGCGCCGTCGACGGATTCAAGTGCGAAGCCCTGACAGCTTTCAAAGACGCAGTTGGATATAGTGATGTTCTTGAACCCGCCGTTGGTTTCGGTGCCGAGCTTGATTCGGCCTGTGCCCACGCGGCCTTTGGACATCTCCATGCGTTTCCATGTGCCGTCGAGCACCGAGCCAAGTTCGTAGACGCCAGTGACGTAGCAGTTGGTGATGGTGAGATTCTCGGTGGCGCGTGCGAAGCCGAGAGCATAGGAACTCTTGGGGCAAATGCCGTCGTCCCACGGCGAATTGACGGTGCAGTTAGAGACGCGAACGTTGCGGCAGCAGTCGATGTCGATGCCGTCGCGATTGGTGTCGATTTTGAGATTGTCGATAGTGAAGTTGTCGACGCCGGTGGCGAGAATGCCGAACCATCCGCCTTGCAGGATGGAAAAATCGCTAAGGATAACGTTATGGCAGTTCTTGAGGGCGATGGCCTTGTTGCCGACGCCGGGCGCAGTGGTGTTGGGCAGCGCCGTTTCGTTGTGGCCGCGGCTCAGGCCCTTGCCCCAGATAAGGCCGGGGCCGAATATGCCGAAGTCGTGGATGTTCTCTCCCCAGATGAGGCTGTTGTGCCAGTGATTGTGGCCGTAATCCTGATAGGGCTCCCACGAGCCTTGCGGTTCGGCAGCATCGTATCCGCCAGTGGCCAGGCCATCGTACGGAGTGGGAGCGGCGAGGACGGTGGCACCCTGCTGCAGGAAGACCGCGACGTTGCTCTTGAGATGGATGGAGTAGCTCAAGTAGATACCGGCGGTAAGGATGACCGTTCCACCGCCTGCGTTGGCGGCCGCATCGATCGCCGCGTTAATGGCAGGTGAATCGATCGAGGTTCCGTCACCCTTGGCGCCATAGCGTTGAACGTCAAAGTAGATTTGTTTCTGACCGGTTGCAATCTGCGCTCTTGGTTGAGATTTTGCGCTTAGGACGGACGGGTTGAGGAGTGTGGTTGCGCCCCCGGCGACAGTGAGCCCGGCCATTTTCAAAAAATCCCTTCGAAAATCCTGCACAGACGATCTCCTTCGAAGCCTGACGGCAACCGCAGGCGTGAAATTCAGTTACGGAACGATTCAAGGAGTGATTCTACGGCAAATTCTGAATGGCCATGGCTTTGGGCGGCCTATTTGACGGGATTGATATGGTCATTTCGCGTAATGCAGCCGGCGGCATTGTCAACAACATTGCTGATTCCACTCGGATCAATGTAGATCATGCAGGATGGGTTTTTAGTCATGGGCAGCGTGCTAATATTAGTTCTCCTCGGTGAACCCCTGCGCCGCTGGAGGTCCCGCACGAAACCCACTGATTGACAGCGACCGCTGAGGGTTCATCCGCGAGTAGTCACGATTTGGCAGTTGAAAGAGTGCATCCCAGCATCATTACCCCGGCAGCCTAAACCCGAAAAGGTTTGCGGATCTGTGAAATCGAGAGCTTGCATCTGTCGACGGTGGACTGTGATGGCGGCGCTGTTGTATGGCGGTGCTGTCATTGCGGCAGCATCTCCGACGACTTCGATATTTGCGCCGATGAGCACGCCTGCGCACGACGTGAATGACCTGTCAATCTTTGTGCTGGCGATTACCGGGTTCATTTATGTAGGGGTAAGCGGCCTACTTGTGTACGCACTGGTGCGCTTCAGGGCGCGGCCGGGAGATACGACGGAGCCGCCGCAGGTATTCGGCAGCGTGCAAATTGAGCTGTCCTGGACGATCATTCCGATCCTGATCATCGTGGTGCTGTTTCTAACCACGGCGCGCGTGCTGTTCAGCATCCAGGATGCACAAAAGCCGGCGACGGCGCTGGACGTGATCGTAGTGGGCCACCAGTTCTGGTGGGAGTTTCGCTATCCGCAGTACAACGTAGTGACGGCGAACGAACTGCACGTGCCGGTGAGCAGCAAGGCATCGCCAAGGCCGACCTACATGAAGCTCACGTCAGCAGATGTGATGCACAGCTTCTGGGTGCCGCAGCTGGCGGGCAAGACGGACCTGCTACCGAATCGCGTAAACGAGATGTGGATCGATCCTCAGCAGTCGGGATTGTATGTGGGACAGTGCGCGCAGTTCTGCGGGCCGGAGCACGCGAAGATGCTGCTGCGGGTTTATGTGGACACGCCGGAGGAATTTCGCCACTGGATTGCAAATCAGCAGCGTACCCAGGCTGAGCTCACGCTCCCGAGCGAAACAGGTGAAAGCGCGAGTGAGGAAAGCACGGCTCATGCAGGGAATCCTCAAATCGTTCACGCAGATATGAACGTGAATTCGCCGACTACACGCGGCGTTGCTTCAGAGAGCATTGATGCGCAGGAGGTGTCGGCGCGAGCGGGGCAGTATGTGTTCGAGCGCGAGGCCTGCATAAACTGCCACACGGTTGCGGGAACGGTTGCGACAGGACGGTACGGGCCGGACCTCACGCACTTGATGAGCAGAGAGACGATCGCGTCAGGAGCAGCTCCGAATACGCGCCAGGATCTGATCAAGTGGATCGGAGATCCGAACCAGATCAAGCCGGGATGCCTGATGCCGGCGATGCACTTGACCGACAAGCAGAACGAACAGATTACCGCATATTTACTCACATTGAGGTAGCTGCGGGAAGCGACATGAGCTCAGAAAGCATGCCCAAAGCGCCGGGGATTGCTGGACTGGACCGAACTCCTGTCCTGACCCGGCCGGGCACATACCTTGAGCTGCTTCACAGCTGGGTTGTCACGGTCGATCACAAGCGGCTGGGAATTCTCTACATTTGCTACGCGCTGGTGTTTCTGCTTGTGGCCGGCTTTGAGGCGATGTTGATTCGGGTTCAGTTGTTTTTCCCGCATAACAACTTTGTTTCGCCGTTCGCATTCAACCGTCTGTTCACGATGCATGGGACGACCATGGTCTTCCTCGTGGGCATGCCGATTCTTTTCGGATTCGGGAACTATCTCGTGCCGCTGATGATTGGGGCGCGCGACATGGCGTTTCCCAGGCTGAATGCATTCAGTTTCTGGATCAGCGCATTTGCCGGGCTGCTGCTGTATTACAGCTTCATCGGAGGTGTAGGTTTGGCGGGCACGGGTTCTGCACCCGATGTCGCGTGGTTTGCATACGCTCCGCTGACAGAGCGGGCATTCTCACCGGGGCACACCGTGGACTATTGGGCTGTTGCAATCCTGGCGAGCGGCATCGGAAGCATCGGGACGGCGATCAACTTCATTGCGACAATATTCTGCATGCGCTGCAGGGGAATGACGCTGTCTCGCATGCCGCTGCTGCCGTGGCTCTATGCGACTACTTCGTTCCTTGTGCTGGTTGCTGTGAGTCCATTGACGGCCGCCCAGGCAATGCTGTTGATCGACCGCTATCTGGGCGGACACTTCTTCGATACCCAGGCGGGCGGGTCGGCGATTTTGTGGGCACACTTCTTCTGGATATTCGGGCACCCGGAAGTCTACGTGCTGGTGCTGCCTGCGTTTGCATTTGCGAACGAGATCATTCCGGTGTTTTCGCGGAAGGCGATCTTTGGCTATCCAGCGATGGTAGCGGCGTCTGTTGGAATCGGGTTCATCAGCCTGGGCGTGTGGG
This sequence comes from Occallatibacter sp., assembly GCF_049802275.1. NCBI lineage: Bacteria > Pseudomonadati > Acidobacteriota > Terriglobia > Terriglobales > Acidobacteriaceae > Occallatibacter > Occallatibacter sp. Next base: position 5,516 of record NZ_JBARMD010000259.1, read on the forward strand.
CGCACCACATGTTCACCATCGGGATGACGTCGTTCGGGAATGCGTTCTTCACTCTATCCACAATGCTGGTGTCAATTCCAACGGGGATTAAGACGTTCAATTGGCTGGCGACGATATGGGGCGGAAAGGTTCGCTTTGCGACGCCAATGCTCTTTTCGGTGGCGTTTCTATTTCAGTGGGTGGTGGCTGGGCTCACGGGCATCATGCTGTCGGTTTCAGCCTGGAACTGGCAACTGCACAACTCTTACTTTGTTGTTGCGCATTTTCACTACGTGCTGGTGGGCGCGATCGTCTTCATGATTTTCGCGGCGATCTATTACTGGTACCCGAAAATCACAGGGCGAATGTTAGATGCGCGCCTGGGCAAGTGGCACTTCTGGCTGATGGTCATTGGCTTTCACATGACGTTTGACGTGATGCACTTTCCGGGACTGCTGGGAATGCCGCGCCAGATCTACACATATGAGCCGGATCGTGGATGGACGCTGCTGAACCAGATCGTGTCCCTCGGCGGATTTATCCAGGGCATCGCGGTGTTGATTCTTGTGTATAACCTGGTGCACTCGTATTTTCACGGCAAGGTTGCGGGGCCCGATCCCTGGGATGCATGGACGCTGGAGTGGTCCACGTCATCGCCGCCGCCTGCATATAACTTTCCCGTGGAGCCGGTGGTTGCTAGCCGCCGGCCTCTTTGGGACCTGAAACATCCGGAAGATCCGGACTCTGCATTTGAGTGAGGGACGCGATGGGGACTGTACCGCTGGAGCACGTTGCGAATGAAGGCGAATGGAAGTTGCCTTCGCGCGGCGTTGTGGCGATGGCGAGCCTGATCACCGCAGAGGCGTCGATCTTCACGATTTTTGTAGTGGCGTATCTCTACTATCTCGGGCGGGACACTGGCGGGCCGACGCCGAAAGATGTTTTGGAGATTCCGTATTTCGGAACGGTGTGCCTGCTATCGAGCAGTGGATTCATCATGCTGGCCGAGCGGGCGATTGAGCATGGACGCATGGCGGCGTTTCGGTTGTGGTGGATGGTCACGATCCTGCTGGGCGCGATATTTCTGGCGGATACCGGAATCGAGTGGTACAAGCTGATTGTTCACGATCATCTGACGATCCATACCAATCTGTTTGGGACGACTTTCTATTCGCTGGTGGGCCTGCACGCGTCGCACGTAGTGGTTGGACTGCTGATGATGCTGGTGGTGGCGATGTTCTCGCTTACGGGACATTTGCGCACGGAGCATGCGGAGCGCGCAAAAGTGTTGACCTTGTATTGGCACTTTGTGGATGCGGTGTGGGTAGTGGTTTTCACGGTCGTATACGTGGTGGGAAGATGACGGAGTCTCAATCTTCAATGCGTTCGGCGGACCAGCCCGGTGCTTTGCTCACGCATTCAGTTCATCTGCCGGCGCCGACGGCGTGGCCGTTTCTGATGGCTCTGGGATTGACACTGGTGTTTGCGTCACTGGTGACGAGCGCGGAGCTCGCAGTGCTGGGCGCAATTCTAACTGTGGTGTCAATTGTGGGCTGGTTTCGCGCGGTGCTGCCACAGGAGGCACACGAGGAGATTGCGGTCACGGATGAAACCGTGGTGATTGTGCCTTCACGCGAGAAAGTCGCACGGATCGATGTAGGCGAGACGCATCGCGCGCAACTGCCGCTGGAGACGTTTCCGATTTCGAGCGGAATTATCGGCGGCATTGCAGGCGGGATCGCGATGGTAATTCCAGCCGAGATTTACGGAATCGTTCGCTTTCACAGCATCTGGTACGTGGTGAATCTTCTGGGCGGCGCGGGCGTAGGCGGCTGGGTAAATCCAACGGTGGAACAGATGAGCCACTTCCGGTTAAGCGCGTTTGTGACCGCGAACATCATCCAGGGTGCGACGACGTTGCTGGTTGGTTTGCTCTATGGAGCGATGTTGCCGATATGGCCGAAGCACCCTGTTCTACTGGGTGGGATTCTCGCGCCGGCGGCGTGGACTGGGCTGCTGCATAGCGTGTTGGGGATCGTGAATCCGTTTCTTCAGGAGCGGATTGACTGGTGGTCGTTTGCGGCATCGCAGGTGATCTTTGGACTCGTTGCTGGATATGTGGTGACGAAGTTTGGAAAGATCAAGCGTCTTCAACAGGTTCCGTTGGCAATTCGCCTTGGTTTGGAGACGCCGGGCTTGCGTCCGGATCGTGATGGAGACGAGCGGACGTGATGAATACGAGTACTGCGGCTGGTGCGTGCGCGCTGGTGCTTTTTGTGCTGGCCGGATGCACTTTGCCCGGCAAGCCGATGGCCGGACCGGAGGTACCGCGGCCAGAAATGGTTCTTACGTTTGAGACGTTGTACGGGGCAAACTGCGCGGGATGCCATGGTGTTAATGGTCAGAATGGCGCGGCGGCAAACCTTGCCAATCCGGAATACCAGGCGTTGATCGATGACGCGGCGCTGCGCGAGGTGATTGCAAAAGGGGAGAAGGGAACGCTTATGCCCGCATTTGCGCAGGAGAACGGCGGTATGTTGACCGATCGACAAATCGACGCGCTGGTGCAGGGGATTCGCGGCAGTTGGCGGAAGGAGAATGCGTTTGGTGGGGAGACTCCGCCGCCCTACAAGGCAACGCATGCGGGAGATGCAGCGAAGGGGAAGGCTGTCTACGCGATTGCCTGTGCGCGTTGTCATGGAGTGTCAGCGCAGCAACCGGGGAAGGCCGGGTCGATTCTGGATGGATCGTTTCTGGCGCTGATTAATGAACAGACATTGCGTACGACGGTGATTGCGGGGAGGCCGGACATCGGTGAACCGGATTGGCGCGGACACATTCCGGGAAGAGCGATGACAGACGACGAGATAACGGATGTGACCGCGTGGCTGATGTCGCAGAGGCTTGTGAACCCGGGGCAGCCTTATCCGAGTGTGAGCGCGAAAGCAGAAACTGCGGGAGAGCAGCAAGCATCGGCTGCGAAGCAATGAACGAGGAAAGGCGCAAGCAGGAGCAATTATGGATGAGAAACTTCCGCCGCCCGGCGCGCATGAACAGATGGAGCGCCTGGAAACTGAACGTGTGACGCGACGAACGTTCCTGATGAACGTGGGGATCGCATTGAATGCCGCGGTGGCGTTGCTGATTGCGACGCCGGTAGTGTCCTATCTGCTGGGGCCTGTATTGCG
>NZ_JBARMD010000260.1:0-1551 GCF_049802275.1 Occallatibacter sp.
TCGAAGACATTCGCATGGTTCTTTCCAGCGAACGCAATTCCCCTCGCACTGAACGGGAACATGGACCATAAGGTGGTGATTGGGATTGCAGTGTTCTCTCTATTGGCCGGTATGCTATGCGGCGCGCTCCCCGCCTGGCGTTCGTCTCACGCGCCGGCCATTGAGGTACTGAAGGCAGAGTCTGCAAGTATCTCCGGCGGCTCACGCAACCGGAAATTGCTCAGCGGGCTGGTGGTGGCGCAAATCGCGCTCTCACTTCCTCTGCTGTTGTGCTCCGGGCTATTTCTGCGAACCCTCAAGAATCTCGCCGGCGCGAATCCAGGATTTGAGCAGGACCACATTCTCACCGCGACCGTGGGGCTGAATATCGCCGGCTACAGCAACGATGAGACACAGTTGATCCGTCGCAAGATACTTGACCGCGTTTCGGCATTGCCCGGCGTGAAGGTTGCGTCTCTTACGGACTGGATTCCGATGTCCCTGAGCCACAAGGGCGAGGATGCGTATCCGGAAGGGTATGTGCCGCACCCCCATGAATCTTTGCAGGTGTACCACGCCGAGGTGTCCCCGCGGTATTTCGAATCCCTTCATATACCCATTTTAGAAGGACGAGAGTTTACACCGGATGACGATGAAAAGGCCCCGAGGGTACTCATCGTGGATCAGAACGCGGCGAGGCGCTACTGGCCAGGACAGGATCCGCTGGGAAAGAAACTCAGGGTGTGGGGCAGCCTTTTCACGGTTGTCGGAGTCGCGAGAGATTCGACACATATGTTCGTGAATGAGGCACCGGAGCCTATGATCTATATGAGCTTTTTCCAGGTGGGGTACGAGACGATCGTGCAGGTGGAGACCGAGGGAAATCCGGCCGACCTGGCGCCGGCGGTGGAAAACGCCATCCACACAATCGATACACGGCTACCGGTTTTCGACGTGCGCCCCATGCGGGAGACCACCCAGTTGGCGAGCAGCTTCGCCATCATACAGAGCGCCCTGGCGGGACTGTTCGGGCTGATCGGGCTGGTTCTTGCGGCAACCGGAATCTACGGAGTCGTGGCCTATCGAACCCAAATGCGAACCCACGAGATCGGAGTGCGAATGGCGCTAGGTGCTTCACGTGTGAACGTGCTGCGGCTCGTGCTGTTGCAGGGAGTGTGGCTCACAGGCATGGGGCTGGCGCTGGGATTGGTATTTGCGTTGGGACTGACACGTTTTATTGCCCGGCTGTTGTACGGCATCGGCGCCAACGATCCCGTCACCGTCGTTTCCGTCGTCCTGCTCCTGGGAACAATGTCTTTGTTAGCCTGCTACTTTCCGGCACGTCGAGCCATGCGCCGGAACCCTGTGACCGCGATTCGCGAACTGTAAGCTGCAGTTCAAACTCGCCTCGAGTTTGAGCGAATCAGGCGTATGCGCGGGGCTCCACCTGGCTATCGAGGAGGAGAACGATGTTCCACCGTTAACAAACAAATCTCCGCCTGGTGGATCTTCGTTCTGCGTTGCGTGAACAGGGGAATGCGCTCGTCCAGAATCGAATGCTAGCGATTCTCG
>NZ_JBARMD010000261.1:0-2885 GCF_049802275.1 Occallatibacter sp.
TGGCCGCTCTCTCTCCACAAAAAGCAACCTATTGGTTGCGCTCGTCCATCGAGCTGTTTCAGGAATTCGAACGCCAAGCCGACCGCATCCTCGGAGCCTACACCCGCGGCGTCGCATCCTTCGTCAACCGCGAACACTCCCGCCTCCGCTGGCGCGAAGATCTGCTCATGTGCGGCAAGCCCGCAGTCGAATATCACCTCAACATGTTTGCCGCTGAAGTCATGAACCGCGGCCTGCGCGAAGACTTTGCCCGCACGGCGCAGAAGATCCTTCTCGTTCCCGCATGTATGCGTGGCTGGCACAGCGGCAATTGCAAGGCCAACATCGACGGAGTCGACATCTCCTGCACCGCCTGCGATCCCGAGTGCTCTGTCAATCGCATCACCCGCCAGATGCGCGAACACGGAATCGCGGTCTACATCGTCCCCCACTCCACTGGATTCAGCCGCTGGCTCGCGCGCTGGCAGCACACTGGCGCCGGCGTCACTGCGGTCGCCTGCGCCCTTAACATCCTTCCCGGCGGATTTGAAATGCGCGAGCGCGGCATCGCAGCTCAGTGCCTCCCCCTCGACTTCCCCGGCTGCCGCAAACACTGGGACGCGAATGGCTTCCCCACCGGTGTCAACGAAGCGCGCCTCGTCCAGATCGCCACCGCAGATGCAAATCTCAATTCGAAGTCAACCTCTGAAAGTCCTTTATTCGTCCAAGCCCAACAATCCAAAGAGTAAAAACTTCCTCGGCAATTGCAGGTAATTTGCTTCGTCTAGCGCACAATGACATTGAAATGCAAAACCATTCTCATCGTCTAAAGAGCAGCAGGCACCCCAGCTGCTCGAGAAGCGGAGCCCCCCACCCCCCGGTATTACTACTCTTTTCCTTCGCCTGTCCTTTAGTAACGAGGAATGCGTGAGAGGACACTTCCGCAATATCCACTGAAAAACCGTTGTCAGGATAAACTGCTATCCTTTGAGCCACATGCCGCTGGTCACGACAACTGAAGCCGGAGTTCCGATCCAAGGCCCCAGTGCCACGCTCATTTATGACGACTGGTATCCGGCGCTGCGCACCGACACGCTGCGCAAAGGCAGGCTGGCCAGGGCGATGCTCCTCGGTTTGCCGCTTGTGCTTGGCCGACGCAGCGATGGCCGCGTCTTCGCCATGCGCGATAGCTGCCCGCACCGCGGCATTCCGCTTAGCGAGGGATGGTTCGACGGCAACCGCGTAACCTGCCGCTACCACGGATGGGAGTTTGAACCCTGCAGCGGGCGCTGCGAGCTAATCCCGTCACTTTCAAGCCACGACCATCTTGATGCCACCCGCATCTATGCGACTGCTTTTCCCTGCGAAGAGCGCGATGGACACGCGTGGGTCTTCATTCCAGGTCCGGGCTCCGGGAAGGTTTCGCCGAGTGCGCAATCCCGTGCGGTACCGGATCTCGCCAAGTTCGGCACGCGCTTCCGCACCGCCCATCTCGCTGCCGACCTGCCCTGCAATGTCGATCACGGCATCATAGGTCTGATGGATCCAGCGCACGGGCCCTTCGTGCACCAGGCCTGGTGGTGGCGTTCACGCGCCAGCATCCGCGAAAAGACAAAACGCTTCGAGCCAATTCCCGAAGGCTTCCGCATGAGCGCCCATGCCCCCAGCGGCAACTCAGCACCGTACAAACTCCTCGGCGTCTACGGCCAGCCTGTCGAGACCACCATCGACTTCGTGCTGCCAAACCGCCGCACAGAAATCATCCGATGCGGCGACAAGTGGTTCTCCTCGCTGACGACGGTGACGCCGGTGACCGCTTCCACCTGCCGCATCGACGTCATCGCCGCGTGGAACGTCTTCTATAACGTCCCGTTCCTCACGCCGATTGCCAAATTCTTCGGTGCGAAGTTTGTCCGCCAGGATCAGGAGACGATGATCCAGCAGGCGGAAGGCTTGAAGCACAATCCCAGCCTGATGCTGATCGACGACGCCGATAAGCCCGCCAAGTGGTACTTCGCGTTAAAACAGGCACGTCTCGATGGGACTGGGAAACATCCTCTGGACGGGCCGGTGGAATTGCACTGGCGCAGCTAACGATGACACCGGCGCCATCGCCTAAACATCCATTCAGCAATGACTGTCATTCCGATCGACCACAGGGAGTGGAGGAACCCGCAGTTGTCCTTAAAACCCGCTCGTCAACCAGAGAATCTGACCAACCGGCTCTGCAAGCATGGGAGTTCGATGTCCCTCCGCACTAGCCCGCCTGGGTCTCGTCTTCGCCTTGCGTCAGTTCGTCGTTGTCTTCGCCTTCGACAGAGATGCGCAGCGAACGCAGGAAGTTCACATCGTTCTTCGTGAAGGTGCCACCCGCGGCTTCGGCTGCGGCATCCGCTTCTTCGGTTTCCTTTGACACCTCGTTGAGACCGATGGTGGCCTCAAGCATCAACAGCACGTCGAACCCGTGTTTGCGGATGTCCTGGACGACGCCGGCGATCTGCTCGCTTTCAATAACGGACTCGTGGATTGCTTCTCCGAGTTGTTGGATCAGTTCGCGCAGGCGTGATGTCAAGGGTTTACCTCCGGCGGCGGCCAGCGCGGCGAATTGCGCAGGGAGCGGCGATTGATTTCTATACCTTACTTTGCTAGCGGCCATCGGGCAAATGGGCACCTGTGTTGGATGCGAACAGGGTCGCCCCCGCAGTTCTGGCACTGCTACCATCATATCCGGGGTCGCCGACGCCAAGCGGGGACCTCTCAGTGGTTGCTGGGGTGGCAAATCGAAGTGAGACCTGAATCCATCGGCAGGGTGCTGGGCGTGGGGGTGCGAGTGGCGGGGCGTCTTGCCGGCCACGCGATCATGGGCGAAGGCCAGCAAACTAATGCGGCTGCGCCCAACACCCAAC
>NZ_JBARMD010000262.1:0-2197 GCF_049802275.1 Occallatibacter sp.
AAGCGGCCGACTCGATAATCCAATGAGTCTCGAACCCGCAACAACTGCTCAATCTCCTCACCTTGACTCTTCAGCACCTTAAGGACGTCGTTTCCTGGTTTATTGAAAATATATGCAGAAAGTTCACGCGCATATCGTTTTTTATCGTTGATCATCGAATTCTGACGGACACGATAATCCGGGTGCGCGAGCGGTGGATGGTGCGCCGGACCGCGATGATCAACCAGATCCGGGGAATGCTGCTCGAGTGTGGCATCACGGTGCGGAAAGGGCGGCCGCAAGAAATCCGGTTAGCGGCCTGGTCATCCTGCCGATTCCGTTGCCCACCTCCAACACCGTGTCCTCGGGCTGATGTCGTCCGTATTGGACAAATAGATTCCTAAACTCGTTTCCGGTTCCGGTGAAGCTCCCATCTCCAACGAAAACAACCATGCGCCGGGGTGGAATCATTTCTCTGCGGCGTGTCACTACATCAAGGGCATCTAGGACGCGATCTCTTGTGTTCTTCAGAACTTCGACGGCTTACCTCAATCTCAATCTTTCATTGCCGTTCCGGAGGGATTACCGGCAAATTGGAAGTTACCACACCAAGGAGGACCCTGTATCAAAAGAGGGTGTCCTCACAGCAACCAATTGGTGCATACTTCAGGCACCAGAAAACCATGCATCAATGTCTTGCAGAAAACTATGGAGCAGTGGCCGCTCCGACATAATTTCGCGTCGCCAAACTCCGCAGCCAATGACAGGTACCCTTCTCGAACTCTCACGCAGACACTCTGCGCTTGATTTTTGCCTTCACTCTACGGAGTGCAATGATGACTACGCCGAGCCACGCAAGGGCCTCAAGTCCGGTACAGCGTGCCTTAACTGCCCTCCATTCCGCTAGGGATCGGCCCGATGACGTATTGCGCATCCTTCCGGCCTGATGCCACGCGGACGCCGCCGCCGCCGCACACCCCAACAAAAATGACAGACCGGTCCTTCCGGATGCCCTCGAATCCCGCATTGGCTTGAACTTTGCCCCGAACGCAAATCGATACAGTATCACCAATTCATCAAGAATCTTGTACCGAAACGCCCTTTCTTCACGATTCAAGCTCGTCGCAGCCTTCGCATGAAGACGAAACGAAGCCAAGCTTTCCGGAACAAACACCGCGCCATATCGAATCATCGCGCGGCACCAGAATTCAGCGTCACCCAACTGGATCAATAAATCGTCGAAACCGCCAATCTCGCGAAACACCGATCTATGAATCAGAGTCGAAGTTGGTTCACCGGCAAGGTTGTGCGAAGGCTCGCGAGCTGCAATTCGGATGGCCTTCCCGGGCAATACAACGGGGCTTGCACTGTAGTCAGAAAAGAGTCGCTCCCGATGCCGCATGAACCAAAAGGAGTCAAACCCCTCCTCGCAGATGAACTCACGTTGGCAAAAAGCGAACGGCTTCGCGTAACGAAGGGCTGCAGACAGAAGCGCCTGAATGCAAGACGGCGCGATCGTATCATCCTGGAAAACAAATTTGATCCATTCCCCGCGAGCCTGCAGTACGCAGTTGTTCCAATTACGGGCGAGGCCGAGGCGCGCCGGGTTCTTTATGAACCGAAAGCGCTCATCGTCTTCCGCCAGCACCTGGGCGAACTCGAAAGTGCCGTCTGAACTCTGATCATCGCAGATCACGACCTCAAAATCCGTGAAGCTTTGGGAGCGAACACTGCGAATACATTCTGCGAGATGCTCCTTTCCGTTATACGTCGGTACACAGACACTTACCATCGGTGCTCGGTCTGCGGCTACGGCGGAAATCCGCGGCGGGTCCGGAACCGGCGATTTAACCAGGTGCCTCAAGCTGAGATCGTCTCCTTACTCTCGTTCATCAGGCCCGCCAGGTCGTTTCCCTGATCAATCTTATTGCTTGATATTCCGGCTTGGCGAAAATGTACGACCCGATCTCGTTAAAATGGCGGCTTGCGTCAAAAATCATCGAGCCTTGTCGCACTCGATAATCAAGCGCGATCTCGTCGAGTTTTACTAAGCTACAGCCATAACACGCTGCACGTATCCAAAACTCCCCCGATGCCATCCGATAGCATGCCAGAACCTTCGATGAGATGAGGCCGCCTTCCAGACCGATGATCCGCGTCCACATCTCCCAATCAAGCGTGTAGCAAAGATCGAAGCGGAATTCTCCATGCTTTAGAT
>NZ_JBARMD010000263.1:0-22907 GCF_049802275.1 Occallatibacter sp.
ACTCCTTTGCTGAGACGACTCTGCGACTAAACTCTTTGCCGAGACGAATTTGGCGCCGCAGGTCTCCCGCAAATCATTGAGAAAAGAGAACTTCTTCACAGAGTATGGGGGGGTGCAGGGGTGCCCGGTACGGTACGGACCGGGGGCATGGCTGACATTTTGAACCGGGGACATTGCTGACCAGACCAACGCAGAGATCGAAGCGGCCCCGGGTCCCGATCTCGGCCACTCAGAGCTTGTCAAACAGGCTTCCCGATCCAAGCTGCGCAATTACTGACTCAAGCGCCGTCTCCTGTGTCTTCGATAGCGATAGCTGCGTCGCCACCGTAGCAAGATCAGCTTGCATCAGGCTTGTCTGCGCTGCTGCAAGTTGCGTCCGCTCCGTGGTGATCGCACCCGCGGCCGCTGTGAGTTGCGTCATAGAGTTGTCAATGATTACGCGCTGCTGCGAAACCGTGCCGAGGGCTGATGTCAGCGCCTGCGTATCCTGCGTCGCCTGTGCCGTATTCACCACGCCGCTCGCATAGTCCGCAACCAGGTTGTTGAGCACGCCGAAGACACTCGTCGCACCAAGAAAGATCTGGTTGCCCGGAACGTTCAACTGAATCTTCTGCCCGTTCGGCGTCTCCAGATAGTTCACGTCGCTGTCGCCGCTATACGTAGTCGTCGACGGCGACGTCGCATTCGAAGTTGCGAAGGGCACAGTTGTCGTTTGTCCGCCCGCGAAGATGTACTGGCCCTGGTAGTTGCTGTTCGCCAGCGATTCCACCTCACTCAGGATGCCGGAGATCTGTGCCCCGATCGATTGCACATCGCTAGCGTTCATCGTGCCGTTGTTTGCGCTGATGGCGAGCGAGATAGCCTGCGTCAATTGCGATACAACGCTGCCAAGCGCAGAGTCGGCCACCTGCAATTGGCCGGTCACAAGGCTCGAGCTCTGGGTAAAGGAGTCATCACGCTGAATCTGGTTCAACAACAGAACGTTCCGGCCCGCAGACACGGGATCGTCGCCCAGTGCGTTAAACCGCAAGCCGCTGGACAGCTCATTGGTCAGCTGCTGCTCCCTGCCCTGCGATGCGTCGAGCGCGCTGACCAGGTTGGTTACATAAGAAGGATCGACCCGCATTGCAAATCTCCATCTCCGGTCTGTTCTGTAGCAGTATCTGCCCCGTCTAAACCTCGCAACACAGCACGGATTCATTCATGCCGCGATCCGTTGCGAGGCTTGTATCAGGGCATGACTAGAGTTAGGCGACGACGCAGTTTCCCGTTGCCATTAAGACACAGCCGTAGTCACTCCGAGATTCAAAGCCGACGACATGACAGTATTGAGAATCGTGAATACCTGCGAGGCCGCCTGGTAGCTGCGTTCAAACTGCTGCATGAATGAGGCTTCGTCGTTCAGGTTCACACTCGAGAGCGAATCGCGTGTTGTTTGCAGTTGCGTCACCGAAGCGTTCTGCGCCGTGTTCTCCGTCTGCACCTGCGATACCGTAGAACCAACTGCGGTAACAAAGTCGGAGTAGAAATCCGACGGCGTCAGCCCATTCGCGATCCGTGCATTCAGCAGAGCGGCCATCGCGCTTGCATTGGAGCTATCACCACTTCCCTCGCCCGCAGCCGCAGCTGCGATTTCGGACGATTGCGTCATCACCACGCTCATAGTCGCCGCGCTTCCTGCAATCGCACCAGGCTGGCTGAATATGTAAAGCGGGTTCGCCGCTGTCCCGGTAACGCCGTTCAGATCGGAACCGGAGTTATTGACAGAGTTCACTTGCGTCGAGATGCCATACGCCAGTTGGTCGAGCGCCGAAAGCACCTGCGGAATATCCTGATCGCGCGCCGTCAGATACCCGCCTAATTCCCCGCCTCCAACTGTCAGCGAGGCCGTAACGTCTGTAGTCCCGATGAAGAAATGGTTTACTCCGTTCACCGTGCCGGTGGCCAGTGGATAGCTCGTCCCTTCTGACACAAGCATGTCGCCGGAAGTGGTCGTGAGCGAGATTCCGTTGTTCTCCGTCGTCACCCGGTTGATTCCAATGATCTGCGAAAGTTGGCTGAGGTCCTGCTGGCGCTGATCTTCAAGAACGCCCGCGTCCGCAGTGGGCGATGAAGACTGAATCTGCCGGTTGATCTGCGCGATCGCCGACGTAAGCGAGTTCACCTGGCTGGTAACACTCTCAGCCTCCTGGTCCAGCGAGGTGCGCTGCGCATTCAGGCTCGCGGCGGCATTCGACACATCGCCCGCCAGTGTGCGCGCGGTCGACAGCACCTGCTCTCGCAGCGAATTGTCCGTGGGATTCGCTTCAAGCGAGGCGAAAGAAGAAAAGAAGCCTGTAATGTCGGCGCCGATGTCACCCGCCTCCGAGCTTTGCGATCCCGAGTCCGGCGGGAAAAGCGCCTGTACGGAATCGAGTGCGGAAAGGCGCGCTGTAGAGGCCGAGGCTGCTTGTTGTTGCTGCTGGAGCCGCTCTTCGAGTACGCGATCGCGTACCGAAGTCGGGCCCGTCTCGGTCACGCCGGTCCCGTAGCTGACGCCGTTAATCTGGACCGGCGAGTTCTCCTGCCAGTTGGGAACCTGCTGCGTGTAGCCGGGCGTGTTAGCATTCGCCACGTTGTTGGCCACAATATTCAAGGCGGACTGGTCCGCGTCGAGTGCGCCCGAGATGAGATTGAACGCGGAATTAATGGTCGCCATGTTCCATCTCCTTGGAAGACTTGCAGCGGGACTCTCCCGATCCGTACCCAAGTTGCGCGAAGTCCACCTCGCGAAGACGGCGCATGACTTTCAAGTTGGCCCTCGTGGCCTCAAGAACACTTGCGAAGGATGCGATCTCCTTCGTAGCTTCAAAGAGTCCCAATTTGTTTGGAGTTTTCGCATCACACCGCTCCGCGCTCGCGTCACGAACTAGCGCCGCACACGAGAGCCCCATCTCTTCGAGTCGGTCAGCATCAAGATGCGCCAGCGCATACGATGCCTCGATTAGCATGTTCTTCAACTCGGCTTGATGGACTTGTTTCATCATCATGATTCTCACTAAGGGGTTGGTTCCAAGCACCTCTCGGCTCAGAGTAAGCGGCCCGGAACACGTCAATCGCCCGGGCCCATATTCCCTCCGAGCATTGCATCGATCACTTTCCCTGCGACCACAGAGGCTGGAACGCTATAAGTTCCTGCCAGCAGCGCCTGCTGAATTGCCGCAACTTTTTCCGTACGGACTCCTTCCTGCTCTGCAGACTGCGAGATCTCCGTTCCGGCGCGACTTAATGTCGCCTGGTCGCCAGCGAATGCAGCCTGCGCCGCGGTCTGTTCGTTGCCCCGAATCTGCGAGGCCTGAGTCGATGGCGAAGAAGAGACTCCTAGAAAAGCCTTTAGAGCCTCAGCGTTATTTCGAATTTCCATGCGCAATCCTCCTTGGCAAGGTTATCGGCGATCGTAGACTTTACTTGAGCTCGTGGCACCAAGATTCGCAGGAAGCAGCCCCCTCGATCCTGGACTGGAAATTGATTGAGAATTCTCCCCATTCCGGGAAAGGCTATGAATGATGTTGGACGCAATACCTAATCCGCCATGCATGCTAAGCGCCTGACCAAGGGCCTCTGTCGCAAAATCCGCAAGGGCGCCGCCCGATCCAGGATCTGCGTCCACCTCACCAAGGCTGCTGACTTTCGTCATCGGTCTGAGTAGTTCCTTCATCAGCTGCGCCTCAAATTCGTGTGCAGCCTGAACCAGACGAGGTTGCGGATCCGTTGCCGACTGGTTCTGTGCTGTGACTGCTCCAACAGCATTCATCTACAGCACCTCCAGGTCGGCCTCAAGGGCGCCGGCCTCCTTCATGGCTTGCAGGATGGAGATAATATCGCGGGCACCTGCACCGATCCGTTCAAGTTCCAGCACCAGGTCCTCCACCGTCGCTCCCTCTTTCAGGTCGATTCTATTAACGGGCTTGTCCTGCGCCTGGACCGACGTCTGCTGTATCACCTGTGTCGTTCCCCCGGACAGCGGTCCCGGTTGCAGGACCTGTGTCTGCGAGATCACGTTGACTGAGAGGCCGCCGTGCAGAATCGAAACTGGCTGCAGGCGCACCATGCCCCCGATGACCACGGTTCCGGTGCGCTCATTGACCACCACACGAGCGCGCGGATAAACCTCGACTTCGACTCCCTCGATCTTGTCCAGAAGGGCCGGGATATCTTCGCTGGTTTGTGGAGCGAGTTCAACGCGCCGGCTGTCGACGGCGTGTGCGCGCGCTGATCCGAGACTTCGATTGATGGCTGCAGCCGTACGTTCGGCCGTATGAAAGTCGGCATCGTTCAAAATCACGCTGATTGTCTGCATCTGCTTGAGGTCGAACAGCACAGGTCGCTCCACAAGGGCGCCGTTGGGAATCCTGGCGGTGGTGGGATGATTGAGTTGCCGCGTATTACCAGCTGCGGTACTCGTGTAGCCGCCCAGAACAAGAGCTCCCTGGGCCTGCGCATAGATTTGTCCATCGGGACCGTACAGCGGGGTCATGAGGAGGATTCCACCTTCGAGCGAGCGCGCGTCGCCCGCAGAGGAGGCCGTGATGTCGATGCGATAGCCCGGCCGGCTGAAAGGAGGCAATGTCGCAACCACGAAGACCGCCGCCATGTTCTTGACCTGCATGTTGCTGGCACTGTTCGAGCCGGTTTGCGGAACCGTAACGCCCATGCGCTCTAATGTAGATATCAGCGTTTGTGCCGGGAAGACGGTCTGGGAACTGTCGCCGGTACCGCGCAGACCAACGACAAGACCGTAACCGACAAGCTGGTTGTCCCGAATCCCTTCGATAGTGGCCACGTCTTTCACACGCGCGAGCTGGCCCGTTGTCTCGCTACGGGCAAGCCCTGCGGTGATGGCAATCGCAGCTGCGAGGAGAATCCAGCCAAAGAATAGTGTCCATCGCACGGCATCCGACTGCCTTGTCTGGCCTCTTGGCACGAGGCCGGGCATCGAAATCGAAGGACTCGATGCCCTAATCTGTTCCGCCGTATCGATTCTGTCTTCCATAAATGGCTCGCCTTAACGAGATTGACGGGACCCTAAAACACGAGCAGCTTCAAGAGCAGACGAACGAGCGGATTCTGTCGATAGGTTGAGTCGCTCACAATACCCTTGCCGGTGACTTCGAGTTCCAGATCAGTCATGGACGTTGAAAGAACCTGGTTTTGCGCGCTGACATCCTCGGGGCGCACAAGGCCCCGCAACTTGATGACCTGGGTTTGCTGAGAGAAAGTAAGCTGGCGCGTTGCCTGGACAACCAGCATTCCATTCGGCAGGACATCGACGACTTCGCCACCGAAGGTGGTAGAGAGACTGGAATTGGTCGTGCTCTGGCCCTGGGCCGTGAGGCCCGACGCAGAGTTCTGCCCGATCAGGTTCTGCAAGCTATTGGAAGCCTTGAGTGCGCCGAAGAGCGATGTGACGCTGGAGCTGGCGTTGGATGTGCGTACGTTTTTGACCTGACCATCTGTGGAGGCAGCAAGACTTTCAACTACGACAATTGATACAACGTCGTGAATGCGGACTGCCTTGGCGTCTGTGCTAAGGCGCACCAGTCGGCCCTCTGGGCTCCAGATCGATCCTGCGGTGATGACCTCCGCCGCATGCTGCGCATGCACGCGATCGATGTAGGCATGCAAAGCCAATTCGGGCGGAGTCTTGGACGGATCAACTTGCTTCTGTTTGTTGGCTGCGGCAACTTGCGGCGCATCTAACATCAGGACTGTCAAGGCAAGAAGACTGAAGATCAGGCGACTGCTCTTCATCGATACACCTCGGTCCGCCCTTCAGCAAAAGAGGCGCGGCCCGGCGCAGTCGCGATCGCGCTGACAGTGCGACTGCCAAACTTCAACCGCACAGTCAGACCCTTCCCGATTGCGGCCGATGTCAAGGCCACAGCCTCCAGATCCGCATCAATAGCGCTTGTATGTTCGGAGAGGATGAGCTTATCACCCGCGTGGATGACCGGGATCGGGACGCTCTGCGTATCCGATGACGAGCGCAATCTCTCTGCCCCTAGCCGCGCGCATGAGAAGTCACGCGGCCTCAGAACGAGCAATCCCGGCGCTGCGGGACGACTGAGATTCTCGAGCAATACCCAATGTTGATGCGTGCCTGGATCTTCAATAGTGCGGGTCGCGCGCAACCGTGTCACCAAATTGGAACCGTCTTCAATAGTGGTCGAGCAGTCATCAGAATGGTGGGGTGCTTCGGCGTTGCCCTGCTGGCATCGGCAAGGGCAGGTCAGTATGGCCATCAGCGATATATTCGCCAGAGTAACTGCCGGGAAATAGGTCAGTCGCTTCATTTCCTTCCCACCCCTATCGAGTCATGTTATTGACTTGTGAGTACATATCGTCAGCGGCCTTGATCACTTTGGAATTCGATTCATAAGCACGCTGGGCCAGCACCATCTGGACGAATTCAGTGACCACGTCGACATTGGAGTTTTCGAGATATCCCTGCTGCAAGGTGCCGAGGCCTTCAGCGCCACCTGGATTGCCGAGGACCGGGTCGCCAGAACTGAGAGTTGCCTGCAAAAGATTGGAGCCGAGGCTCTCGAGACCACCAGGATTTGGAAAAGTCGCGAGTTGAAGCTGACCCAGCTGCGACGGATTTTGCTGGCCGGAGAGCGTGGCGTTGACCATGCCGTACTGCGTAATGGTGACTGCGGTCGCATTCGACGGAATTGTGATGTTGGGCAAAATTGGATCGCCATCGGTGGTCACGATAGTTCCCTGGTTGTTGAGATGAAACTGCCCTGCGCGCGTGTATGCGATCGTGCCGTCTGGACGCTGCACCTGGAAGAAGCCAGAGCCTTCGATAGCAACATCGAGCGGATTTGAGGTTTGGTTCAGTGCGCCCTGCGTCATGATGGCTTCGGTAGCTGCAGATTTTGTTCCGAGCCCGATCTGCAGGCCGGCTGAAACGGTCGACTGGCTCTGCGCTGCACCGGGCGTAATGAGGTTCTGGTAAATCATGTCCTGAAACTGGAGCCTCAACTGGCGGAATCCGGTGGTTGAGGAGTTCGCCAGATTGTTAGCGATCGTGTCCAGATTCATCTGCTGGGCGGTCATTCCGCTGGCTGCTGTGTACAGTGCTCGAATCATCTCTTCTCCTCCGTTCAAGGAAGACCGGTCCTAAACTCTGGGCAGGTCCTCTGTAGCGGTCTTGTTGAATTCGGTGTGGAAGACCGTCAGAGCCTTCTGCATCATTTCGGCCTGGCGCTGCATCATGATCAGCCCGAGCGTCCCCTGAACAACATCCTGGTTCGCCCCTTCAAGCGCTCCCTGATGGATGCCGGCATCTTTGGATTGAGAGGCTTTGATGCCATCAGGAGCGACATAGCGATTCGCGCCTTCCGGTTTGAGTTGCGCCTTTTCTGGAAAATCGGTCACGCCCACCGTGGCAACTACTCCCCCGCTAACCGAGATGACTCCGGTCGAACCAACGGCGACTTCACCCGGAGGGATTGCGATCGGCTGACCGGTTGAGGACAGTACAGGCTCATTCGCCGCCGTCACAACAATGCCTGTCTGCGAACGATGAAAACTGCCATCGCGCGTGTAACGGATACCGTTGGACGTCCGAATCGCAAAAAAGCCATTACCGTCGATCGCGAGATCGAGTGGATTGCCAGTGGGCTGGAGGGGACCCTGTGCCATACTCAGTCGATCGCCGCCGAGCAGGCCGTATCGGTTGACCGCTTGCCCCAGCTGTGAATCGCCGCCGTCTGGCCCTATCACCGAGCGGAAGTACTCCCGCTCGGCGCGGTAACCAGCGGTCTGCGAATTGGCGAGGTTTGCGGCCGCCGCATCAAGCGCTTGGGTCCGCGCCACAAGACCGGTCATCGCCGCATAGTAACCGCTGTCCATCGGTGCTTCCTCTATGCTTGAAGAAAGCACGAGAGGGACCAATGCGCGAGGGCGACGCATTAGAAGATTTTGAAAATGGTCCTTGCGATTGCGAGGAATCGAATACCGTGCAAACCAGAAAGATCGGTCGGTCCTGATTGAAGCCCGCTACTGCAGGCCATCGCAAACAATCGTCATCTCAAAACGATTGCTGCCGAACCGAAACTCTTGACAGACTTTGAACTCCGGAGCCTGGACGTGCAGGTTGTAGTCGCTCCCGGTGATAACGGCGGGGACCGAAAGACCGCAATTTGCAGCCAGATCGGGCACCTTGCTCTTCCATGTCCCCGCGAGCATGTTGCAGATTTCGCCGATCGCATCTTTCACAGTATCGTCAACAGTATCGAACTCCATGCCCGCCATATGCGTCGCAATCTGACGCGCGGCCAGAGCGTCACATCGAAAGACGCATGCGCCGCTGAGAATTCCTCCGAACCCGACAACGGACGTGACGGACTCTTGAGCGTCAACCTCGCATCGCGGGTCAACACTGGACTCGCGGTGGCACTGAACGCCGAGCATAGTCTCAAACACTTCACGCACGCTCTGTTCGAGATGTTCAGGATCAGAAACCAGATGCATCGAATCGCGTAGCGTCAACGTCATTCCATTCTCCCCGTTGGTTGCGGCAAAATCAGGGCGATAGCCGTGCACAGATTTTCGGACGCCGTTCAGCATCACAGAGCACTCCACCAGATCACACCGTGGACAGAAGCGGCAACACCCGCTGCTTTACCTGGTCCGCAGTAAATGGCTTGCGGATATAGCCTTTTGCGCCGGCCTCGATGGCTTGCCTGACATGCTCCTCACTCGATTCCGTAGTGATCATCACAACTGGAACTTCAGGTGCAAGTTGCTGGGAGCGAAGCTGACGCACAAATTCAAGGCCGTCCATCGACGGCATATTGATGTCGGAAAGAATCAAGTCGACTTCTCTAGACTTGAGAATCTCCAACCCCTCGACGCCTGAGCCCGCTTCGAATACAACAAGCGACTCGAGGCCTGCCTGGCGCAGCGATCTCTCCACAATCTTGCGCATCACTGAGGAATCGTCAACGATCAGGGCGCGAACTTCGCTCATCAGTTTTCCCTTCCATTTTCCACTATCGGCACAGACCTGCAATTCTTGAACGTCGCAGGAACGGTCAGAGCGCGCCAATCGAACAAAGAACATCGACGACCGAATCGGAGCTGGGAACTGAATCAGCCTCTCGTGAGCGCCACATGCGCAGCCACATAAAATTGTGCATGCGCACCATCTTAGAATTCATCGGTTGAAATCGCTCGATAGAACGCGCGAGTAAATGCGCTGCGGGCACCTCCGAGACTGCTTCCGCCAGCTGCGCCTCGGGAAACTTCTCCCCGAGCAAGCGATCGAGCGCCGGCCGGAACTGCGAGGAGCAAACAATGCCGCTCTCAACCCTCAAGCCGGTCATGCTTCCCACCGCAAACGCCAGCACCGGGTCGAGGCATTGCTCGAATCCCAGATAGAGAAGCTTCCCCGCTGCGATTCGCAAGGGCAATGCCCCAAAGGCATCGAGGAAGAGCCGCGGAACCACCGAGGTAAGAGCTACCGGATCGTATGCTTCGTTCGCAAGGACGGGGCAACTCCATTGCAAACCCAAAGCACGCGTTACGGTGGCTTCATCGGTGGCGCGCTGTCGTACCAACCAGTCACCGAGCCTGCCCGACCCAGCCGCCCTTTGGGCCTGCAGTGCATCGTGCAACTGTCGCCGGGTGATCCATCCCTGTTCGAGCATCAGCAATCCAAGCGGAATTCGATGGGGATGTATCTCGTGCGCTGGGGCACGGCGCTCACGGCCGAGAGCCCACTGCACGCGAGCCTCGGTGCATTCCGGCGAGCAAGTCCAGCCACCTTGAAATACTGGAGTCGACCGTTTGCGAAACAGATGCAGCCAGCCGGAGCGACAGCCCTGATTGGCGCACTGCCCAATCAGACTGGGGCGGAAGAGGCGGTTCGGAGTCGAACCGAAATCCGATGCCAATGCTGACGACGGCACAGCCTCCACGTTGACAGATGGTTGATTCGACCAGTGCTTCAGAAGAGACATCGTATGCTTTCCAGGCGCCTTTGCGGCGTAGCCACATCTGTTACGCGCAGACCGAAGTTGCCGTTGACGAGAACCACCTCGCCGCGCGCAACGATCTTGTCTCCAACCACGAGATCCACAGGCTCCGAGACGTGACGATCTAGTTCCACCACGTCGCCAGGCCCGAGTTCAAGAATTTCTCCAAGAGGCATCTCGCAGCAGCCAAATCGGAGCGCAGCCTCTAGTTCAACATCAAGCAGCAACTCGACTCCGGGGCTGATCTCCGCCCGAGCATCTGCTGCAGTTCCGTTCCCGGAAACCTGCATCGGCGCGTGATCTTCTTTGACGCTTTTCGTTTCATCGCAAATCAGGATTGCCCAGGATGCACCGGGCGAAATCAATCGAAAACCACGCGTACATGCGCTCACTAGCTGCACGGGATGAAAGGCTTCGATTCGGCAGGTCAGTCCGGAAGAAGCGAGCAACTCGCCTGCGGCGGCATCTGCCACTTCGCGCAGGAGCTCATTCCATGCGGCTGATTGATCTACCCCATCGCCGAGCAGCGGCAACTTCATGATCTCTGGATCAAGCAGAACCGTAAATTGCCCTCTCACGTCGCCCGAGAATTCAGCAAGGAACGCGGGACCGGAGAGTGCTGACGGCAGAGACTCCATCTCAGCCAACTGCGGCTCTCCTGCCAGCGCCTGCGAGAATAGCATCGCTGCCGCCGAGATCCAGCATTCGAGATATGTCTTCATGCGCTTCTACCTTCGGAAGAGCTCTGAAGTCGTGCCGCTCGATGGGCACCGCGCCGGATCGCCTGTGCTGGAGCCAGACACTGTCCAGCAATCCGCAATTCCGCCGGCAGCGCCGCCGAGAGCCCCAGACGCAGAACGCTGCCCGGTTGAAGGTTTTCTATCTCCCGGGCCACGACCCTCACAGTCGGCAGTTGTAGACAGGCACCGAACCGAATCTTCCTGGCAGAAGCTTCAATCCTGGTTCGAGTTTCTGTTGCGTGTCGGCGATGACGGCCCCAATCCGAGGTCAAACGGCGGAGAATGGTGTTGGCAACGACAGCTGGAAACGCAAGGTTAAGTAGACCCGAGCCCTGCGGCATGCGGATTTCGAAACTCAGACAGAGGGTCTTCTCGCTGACCGACATGATGCGCGCAATCTGGGTCTGCATCTGGCGGCGTTCAAAGTTGAAGCTCAGACCGACGGACTGCCATGCGGCGGTCAGTTCACGGCAAATGATCTCTACCACGCTGCCCAGGATGGCTTCTTCAATGTCAGTCAGTTCCCGAAGTGGACCCTCCTTCCCGTCGCCGCCAAGAAGGAGGTCGACAATGGGAGGGGCGAGAGCAAGGTCAAGTTGCAACACCGAGAGCGCGCCCAGTGGCTCCAGGCGCACCGAAGTGACATAGCTGATCTCGGGGATGCGCATCAGGAATTCGTTAAACAGAATCTGCTCCGCCGAGACCAGGTTGACCTGAAACCGGCAGCGCAGCCACGCGGCTAGATTGTGCGTCAGGTTGCGTGCAAAAAGATCGTTCAACATGCTGATGGCACGCAGTTGCTCATTGGAAATCTGGCCGGCTCGTCCGAAATTATAAGGAACTACGTTCGAGGTCGTGTCCGACAGTTTCGACGGCTCAGGCGAGATTGCCCGCGCTGCCTGAAACAATGCATCAATTTCATCCTGCTTCAGCATCTTTTCCATCGAACGACCTTTCTTGGGCAGTAAACAGAATGCCAGCCAGCGATGCTACCTCGGATTCAGGAGGCACAGCTGTGCCCGCTGCATCGGCCAATTGCCCCCTGAGCGGCCAGATCCTGCAGAGCGGCCCGCAGGTGCACAAGTGCCGAAGCGTGAATCTGCGACACCCGCGATTCAACGACCCCTAGCGCCAAACCAATCTCGCGCATCGTCAACTCTTCGAAGTAGTACAACGTCATCACCAGGCGCTCGCGCTCGGGCAGCCGCTCAATGGCCTCTGTTAGTTTCTCTTGCAGTTCGCCGCGCAGGCAACAGAAGAGCGGATCCTCTTCCGGGCGTCCAGGAACGTATGCCAACTCTTCTTCTCCGGAATCCTCATTGTGCTCGACGTGCAGCGTTCCAATCTCGAGGCCCTTCAGATCGCCGAGCAGAGACTGGTAGTCCTCAAGGCTCACACCCATCTCCGCGGCGACTTCAGATTCTCCCGGCGAACGGCCCAAACGTGCGGTCAGAGCACGGACAGCCTCTTCAGCCGCTCTTCCCCTGCGACGCAAGGCGCGCGGGCTCCAGTCGAGTGTGCGCAGGCTGTCAAGAATCGCACCGCGGATCCGGAATTGTGCATAACTACGGAATTGCACTTTCTTTGCGGGGTCAAACTTTGTAAAGGCATCCATGAGTCCCACGACACCTGCGGATATAAGGTCTTCAATATCCACGTGCTGGGGCAGCCGCTCGTGAATGCGCCTAGCCAGAAATCGTACGATGGGCAAATGCTCGAGCAGCAACCGCTCCTGTTCGCCGCTCAAAATCTCGGGAGGCAGACCTGGAGGGTATCCACCCGGAATAATCGCTGGTTGACGTCTTGCGAGATCTGGCCCTGGATTCCTTCCCATGCAGTCCTCTCCTTACTCCCATACGTCGCTCATACTCGTGTCCAAACGTCTCTACGTCAGCGAACCGTTCCAACCGGTCTCAGACGAATCTCCGGAGGAATTTCTGCCGCAGCTACGACCGAGAGCCTTGCAAAAACAGGCTCAAGCCACCGCTTCACGTGGTACCTGGCCGGACTTGGACAAAGAAGCACAGGAAGGGCCGAAGATGCAGATGCACCGATGAGATGTTTCAAAGAATCGGCAAGGCGGCGAACGATTGGGACAGCCGGAGCTGAGGTGGAGGACAGCAGCCGCTGGCTGCCTTCCGGCGAGAGTGACGAAATGATTTCTTCCTCGATTGCGGGATCAAGGAGCAACACAGGCAACTGTCCATCGGAGTCAAGCAGAGGTGCAATCAGCCGGCGGCCTAACGCCTGACGCGCAGCTTCAACAAGAGCAACCGGGGACTTATTCACAGAAGCAACTTCGACCAGGCTTTCCAGAATCGCGCCGAGATCTCGTATAGATACACGCTCGCGCAGCAACTGCTCGAGGACGCGCGCGACTTCGCCAAGCGTGAGTAACTTCGGCACCAGTTCTTCCAGAAGCTTCGGATGGCTATCATTGAGCGAGTCCATCAACCGCTTAGCCTCGGCCCGCCCCAGAAGCTCGTGGGCATGACAGCGAATCAGTTCGCCAAGATGCGTCGTGATGACAGTGACAGCATCGACAACCGAATAGCCGGCCGCAATTGCCTGTTCCTCGAGAGAAGATGCAATCCAGACCGCCGGAACGCCGAAGGCCGGCTCCCGCGTCTCCTTCCCAGGGAGGGGCCGGCGCTGGGGATCCCCCGAGACCGCCAGTATCTGAGTGCCCTCGAGTTGCCAGCGGCCAATCTCGATGCCGCGCAGAGAAATGAGATACTCGCGTGGCCGCAGACGCAGATTGTCGGAGATATGTACTGGGGGCACCAGGAAACCCATTTCAGCGGAGAGATGGCGACGCAATGCACGAACGCGATTCAGGAGCGTTCCACCCTGCTTCTCATCCACCATGGGAATGAGTTGGAATCCAATCTCCAGCGAAAGCTCTTCGAGGTGGAGAAGGCCAGCCAGATCGGCAGAAGGGGCCTGTTCCGGCTTCTTCTTCTCGATCGCACCGATCTCGACAAACGCCTCGGATGTAGCAGTCCCGGCTGCGGCGCGGCGCCCCATCCAGAAAAGCGCAGCCGCCACTAGCAAAAAGGTCCACCCCGGTAGTCCGGGAATCAGGCACATCGCCGCACATACGACGCTGGCTAGATACAGGGTGGCCGGTCGCGTAAAGAGCTGCTGACGAATTTCCGTTCCCAGCATTCCGGCCGAGTTGGCGCGCGTGAGGGTGATAGCTCCAGCGACCGAGACGAGCAGCGACGGAATCAGAGTGACTAGACCGTCCCCAACGGTCAACACGGTGTAAGTTCGAGCTGCCTCGCCTAATTCCACACCCTGCTGCAGTGTTCCGATGAGAAGACCGGCAACGATATTGATCGCAGTGATGAGAATCGTTGCCATGGAATCGCGCTGGTTGAAACGCGCCGCACCATCCATCGCGCCGTAAAACTCGGCCTCACGAGCGATCGCCTGCCGACGGCGTCTAGCCTCAGCCTCATCGATAAGTCCGGCGTTCATGTCGGCATCGATGGCCATCTGCTTGCCGGGCAACGCATCCAGGGTGAAGCGCGCAGTCACTTCGGCCGTGCGCACAGCGCCGTGCGAAACAACGAGAAACTGGATGGCGACGAGGGCGAGAAAGAGGACGAATCCGACGATGTAGTTTCCGCCAACGACAAATTGGCCGAAAGCTTCAATCACCCTGCCTGCAGCGGCAGTTCCTTCTGAACCGTGAAGGAGGATGCGGCGGCTGGAAGCGATATTCAGGGCAAGACGAAAGAGTGTAAGCAGCAGAAGGAGCGTAGGAAATACGGAGAGTTCAACGGCGCGGCGAATCTGCACCGAAGAAAGGAAAACGATGATGGAGGCTGCCATCGAAAGCGCGAGGAGAAAGTCCAGCGCGGCGGCCGGCAGCGGAATCAGCATGACAAAGATCACGCTGATCGTTCCCATTGGCAGCACGTAATCCCGCAAACGATCGAGAATCGCGGCCGGCGTGAGAGGCGCGGGATTCAGTACGGCGGTGCTCATCGGAGGCCTCCATCGGGCGGTCGATCTGCGCTAGAAGTGTTGATATCGGAACGACGGTCGCGAACTGGAATACTGGCTGGCATTCTTTGCATGAGGTTTGCCGCAGCTGCTTTTGCCTGCGATCCACCCTGGCGCGCGCGCCGCTCTCGCATCTCAGCTTCCACGCGCTGGCGATACAGATAGGCGAGGATTGCGGCCACAGCTTCGTACAGATCGACAGGAATCGAATGGCCAGCTTCAACAGAGCGATAGAGTGATCGCGCCAGGGGCGGATTCTCGATGATCGGTACACCGGCCCAACGCGCCTCAGTCTTGATCTCCTCGGCAAGAAGATTGCGCCCTTTCGCCAGAACCCTGGGGGCGTCCATGGTGACGAAATCGAAGCCCAGTGCCACCGCATAGTGCGTGGGGTTGGTCAATACGACTGCAGCCTTCGAGACATCGGCCTTCACCTTGCGGCGGCGCATTTGGCGCTGCAGACTGCGGATGCGGCCACGGGTTTGCGGACTGCCTTCCGTTTCCTTGAATTCCTGCTTCATCTCCTCGCGGCTCATCATCAGGCGCGATTCGCGGCTGCGCCATTCGACTGCATAGTCGACAAGCGCCCAGCCAAGCAGCAGCCACGACGCCGCGGCGAGAAGTCCGTAGATATCCGAGGCGAGACCGCTGAGACGCGCAATTGAGAAAGGCGGGATGGTGAGTTCGCGTGCGATACGCTGCACCGCGAAAACGGCAAGCAGACTGGCGGGAAGGAGAGACTTGCCAAGGCGCGAAACAGCGCGGAGAGAAAACAAGTTCTTGAGATTGGAGGCCGGGTTAACGCGGTCCAGACGAAAGCCAATGGAGCCCACATGTATTTGCAAGCCACCTGTCTGAATCACTCCGACAAACAAGGCGGCAGCAACGATAGCCGAAACTGCGATTCCAACCGGAATGAGTGAATGCGCCACGATGCGACGCATGGCGAGCATGGTCGGCTGAACAGTGGAGTCTTCCCAGCGATCGGGCGCACCAAGGTCGAGGGCCGCCGAGAAGGAAGTACGGAAAGAGTCAAGAATTCTCCCGCCAAGAAATCCGAGGCTCAGGACACCGGCCAGCGTTCCGGCAGCCGTCGCCAGTTCACGGCTGTGCAGAATGTCTCCATCCTTGCTCGCTTTCTCGCGCCGGTGAGGGCTTGCCTGTTCGGTACGATCTCCGGGCATCGCTATCCTCCCAGACCAACGCCGAGAGTGTGGGCAGAACTGCCGCCCGATGCATTCACTGGAATCTCAAGCAGGCGCTCCGCAAGATCGAGGAGTCCAGAGAGCCGCATTTCGATGAACCGCGGCCAAAGAGCCAGAGAACAGGTAAGAACGGCAAACCCGACGAGGGTTTTGAGCGGAACCGTCAGTGACATCACGGGAAGCTGAGGACTGAGTTTGCTGAGCAACGCGACTGCGATTTCGACGAGCATGGTGGCGGCTAGAACGGGAGCCGCCAGTTCGACCGCGGCGAGGAAGATACCGCCGGCCGCCTGAACGATAGCGCGGGCGGTGAGAGGCGCGAGCGTGTAGGCACCGAGTGGTACAGCACGAAAGCTGCGGACCAGCGAAGCCAGTATGATGCGATCGAACCCGGCAGCAATCAGCACGAGAGTTCCCATGAGCTGAAAGAGGTCGCCCATAAGCGGTGTCTGGATGTTCGAGGTGGGATCGAGCAGGTTCACCATGGAGAAGCTGAACTGCACGCCGGCGATCTGGCCGGCAAACAGAAGCATTTCATTCAAAAGCGAGAGCACGATTCCGTAAACGAGGCCAACGGCTACCTCGCCGAGCAGGGCTGTAAGAGTGATCTCGACGTGTGCGTTGGGCAACGTGGCCACGAGCGGAGCCAACAGAAACGCGACCGCGGCAACAAAAACAGCTTTAGTCCTCGCCGGAAACGCGGACGATGAGAAGAAGGGCGCGAAGACAACGATGCCGCTCACACGAACCAGCGTGAGAAGCATCGCGCTTAAAAAGCTCGTCCATCCGTCCATCGAAACCGCCTCATGATCTCTAAATGGTGCGCAGCTTAGCCGAGATACCGGTGCAAGTCAGACATCAGAAACAACATGTATGCCGCCAGGCGACCGAGAAACCAGGGCATGCCCACAAGCAGAATCAGGGCCACCGCGCCAAGCCGCGGAACTGCGGTCAGGGATTGTTCCTGAAGACTGGTCAGTGTCTGAAAAAGGGTGAGTATGAAACCGAGCACAACTGCCGCGATCAGGATCGGAGCGCTGAGAATCATGGCCTCCTTCATCAGCGCGCGAAGTAATTCGGCAACGAGATCAGGTGTCATGAGCTTTCCTCAGAAACTTTTCAAAAGCGATTGGGCGAGCAGGTTCCAACCATCAACCATGACGAACAGCAGAATCTTGAGCGGCGTGGAAACGACGACGGGCGGCAACTGAAACATGCCGATGGAAGTGGTAATGGCAGCGGTAACCATGTCGACCAGCAGAAAAGGCAGAAAGAGCACCGCGCCGATGGCGAAGCCCGCTTTGAGCTCCGAGAGGATGTAGGCCGGCACGACAACGCGCATGGGCAGGTCGTCTGGCGAATTGGGGCGCGGAAGCTGCCCGGCGGCTGTGAAAAGGGCGAGGTCCTTTTCACGCGCATAATGCAGCAAGAAATGCTTGATGGGCTGCGACCCGCGATCAATCGCATCCCAACCCGTAATTTGTCCCGCACGGTAAGGCTGCACAGCCTGCCGATCAACCTGCGTCAGCACTGGTGTCATCAGAAACCAGGTCATCATCAGGCCAAGCCCGAGAAGCGTTGGGTTGGATGGAGCCGTCTGGGTACCGAGTGCCTGACGCAGAAAGTGGAATACCACCATCAGGCGCACCAGCGGCGTCATGCACATCAGAATCGCGGGAAGAAGGGTAATCAGCGTCAACGCGAAGAGAATTGTCCAGGGCGTCGAGTCGGACGGATGCAAGCGCGAGCTCAGATCAGGAAGAAGGGGCGCCGCTGCCGGAGCCGCGGTACGCACCACAAATAGCAGGATGGTCACTTGCTCTCTGCTCCCGAATCACCTTTGCGACCCCGATTTGCGATCGAGCGACCGCCCGCCCCCATAAGGGGATAGAAACTCGGTGCACCATCGGGCGATGTAGCCACGAGCAGCCGCTGCCCATCGGCTTCAATAAGCGCGACAGACTGTCGCGGCGTAAGATTGATCCTCTCCACCAGCGCCAGGCGCGGTTGCTTGAGTGCTCGGTGGTGGAACCGATCGAGCAGCCAAGCCCTCAATCCCCTCTGCTGCTGGAGAATTTCGCGTGGAGCCTCACTGTTCTGCCCCACTGCCAGATTCAATGCATTCGCGAAGACTCCCAATTTTCTTCTCCTTAAACCAGCCGGGTGATGCGAACCGCCAGCTTTTGATCGATGACCTCGAACTCGGTCCACGCCAGTTGTGCCCCGGGGGCCGACAGGGGAAGGTCTTCCCCCTGCACCCATTGCGACGCGACGACTGCGCCCACCGCGAGGGCAAGAAGGCTGCGGACTCGAAACTTCCTGATTGGAACGGCGACGTCCAATTCGACAGGCAACCGGGAGATCAGGGGATTCAGACGCAGCAGCCCCTCCCCTTCATAGGGCGCTGCAGGAGACTGAACCAGCGCAGCTTCAGCCGCCAGCTGGGGCGCGACCGGAGCCGATGCAGTGGTCTGAGGGGCAAACTGTGGTTGCGCTGCCATACGGCAGAAGTACGTGCACCAGAGGGGCCAGTGTGAAGAAAGGATTCTTAGAAGGGACTCATAATTGCGCTCAACCGAGGTCGCCAGCTCTCCCCTGGCTTGGTGTGAAATCTCATTCACATCGCTGCTACACTAACAGCAGACATTGCCTGAGAGTTTTACGAACGACGGCTGGAATTTGAGGTCAAGAACATGCCCCAACAAAATGAAAACAAAAGTATTGCTGAAAATGGTCTGCGCCTGAAGGTGGGACTCGCCGAGATGCTGAAGGGCGGGGTCATCATGGACGTCATGAACGTGGAGCAGGCCCGCATCGCGGAAGAAGCAGGTGCCGTTTCGGTGATGGCATTGGAGCGCGTACCCGCCATGATTCGTGCCGAAGGTGGCGTGGCACGAATGGCGAAACCCAGCCTCATAAAGCAGATTATCCAAGCTGTCTCAATCCCCGTTATGGCCAAGGCCCGCATTGGCCACTTTGCTGAAGCGCAGATTTTGCAGCAACTCGGGGTGGACTTCATCGACGAGAGCGAGGTTTTGACCCCGGCGGATGAGGCTCACCATATTGATAAGCACGCGTTCACGACGCCTTTTGTCTGCGGCGCGCGGAACCTGGGCGAAGCCCTGCGCCGGATCGCTGAAGGCGCCGCCATGATTCGCACCAAGGGAGAGGCGGGTACCGGTGATGTTGTACACGCTGTACAACATATGCGGCAGATTGTTAAAGAGATGAAGGCGTTGACCGTGCTGAGCGAGCAGGAGCTTTACGCCGCAGCCAAGGAACATCAGGCTCCCTATGAATTGATTCGGATGGTGGCGCAAACGGGCAAACTGCCGGTACCCAACTTCTCCGCAGGCGGCATCGCAACGCCCGCGGATGCAGCTTTAATGATGCAGCTTGGTGCAGAGGCGATCTTCGTAGGTTCTGGAATCTTCATGAAGGAACGGGCGACACCGCTCGACGTGGAGAACAATCCGAAAGAGCGTGAAGAAGCGGTTTCTCGTGCCAAGGCCATCGTGATCGCAACTACGCACTTCAACGATCCGAAGATCCTTGCCGAAGCGAGTGAACAGGTGACCGGCACCATGAAGGGCCTTGCGGCTGCTGGCATCGATGAGTCTCAACTGTTGCAAACTCGCGGCTGGTAAGCGACTCAAAGGCGAACGGCCCTCGATTCAACTGAACCGGAAGTGCCAGCCACTTCCGGTTTTCATACAGGCTGTATACGAAGATATTTCTGGCAACTTGAAATCCTGTAAGTAGCTTTCTCTCGCCCCGTTTGGGAGCGAAACAGAGGAGAGCGAAATTGAACGTGGAAGCCAAACAGCCGCGAATTGGTGTCCTTGCCATTCAAGGCGACTATGCAGCGCACGCCGAGGCGCTGACACAGTGTGGCGCAGTCCCAGTCGAAGCCCGCAAACGCGAGGAACTTGACGGGCTGGACGGGCTGATTCTGCCGGGAGGCGAATCTACCACGATTTTGAAGTTCCTCGAGCGCGGCCATCTCTTCGATGATTTAAAGCATTTTTGTTTGACACGGCCAGTATTTGGCACCTGCGCCGGGGCAATTCTGCTGGCCCGCGAAGTGCGTAATCCGGCGCAGCGGAGCCTGGGCGCGCTGGACGTCGTGGTGGAGCGTAACGCCTACGGGCGGCAGATTGACTCGTCGATTCTCTTTTCCGAGTCGAAGCTGCCAGGCGAGAAGCTTGAAATGGTGTTCATCCGAGCTCCGCGCATCGTCGAAACAGGGCCAGAGGTCGAGGTTTTGGCGCGGCGCGATGGCATGGCAACCCTGGTAAGGCAGGGAAAACTAATGGCGGCGACCTTTCACCCGGAGCTGACGGCCGACCATCGCGTACACCAGGCATTTGTTGATCTGGTGCAGGCCAATCGCAACTCCTGATTAACCAGCCGACTCGCGTGTGGTCGAATTCAGAAAAAAGGCCATCCTGTTCGGGAGTGGCTGCGTCCAAGCACTAGGGCAGTTCCGCAGTCGAGATTGCCGATTTCGGTTTTGGCGGTAGGTGACTCTTCGATTCTTAAGAATCGCCACATCGCAATACCTTTGCGGCTCAGATGCAGCGGAAATGCTTTTCTGGTGTAGTCTGATTTGCACAGAGGCTTCAGAATGCCCGCGACCTTTACGCATTCCCCTGCGGAAACGGAACGGAAAGAGCCGGGAATTGGCGGCAAACCTCCTGTTGACCGACGGCCCACTGGCGGTGGCGGCGGCGGCGGTGATGACGATCGGCAACACGAACGCCGGGGTCCTCGCGAGCTGTTGCACAAGATCCGATTCTCTGTCTTCTCCATCCTCGCCGCGGACATGATGTTTTTCGCCATCCTGGTCGCGCTGTTTTTCGCGCGCCAGGCGGGCACCCACATGGATCCCCGCACCCACGAGCAGATCGGCGATTGGCATCCGGTGCTGCTCCCTCCTATCCTCTTTTTGAATACGGCCCTGCTGCTGTTGAGCAGCCTGACCATGGAAATTGCGCGGCGGAATATCTTCCGCGAAATTGACGTTTTGGAGGAGTGGCTCGGCCTAGGTCATCCAGCCCTGCAGCGTACTTTACCCTGGATGGCGGCGACGCTTGGCCTTGGGTGCCTCTTCCTGACGGGGCAATGGATGGCGTGGCGCCAATTGACAGCCCAGGGCTTCGCGTTTGACCACTGGTCAACGCCAGCCAGCTACTTCTTTTACATCATTACGGGATTGCACGCGGCACACCTGATTGTCGGTGTCATTGCGCTGGCGGTGTGCCTGCTCACGATCCGCAGGTTCAAGCGCGTGGAACTCCGCCAGATTGCCGTAGATGCCACTGCCTGGTACTGGCACGCAATGGGCCTGGCCTGGCTGATTCTGTTTGGTGTTCTCGTGATCGGCCAATAGGTTTCAAGGCACTGCTTGCGATGGAATTAACGTGCAAAGTTCCTGAGAAGTTTTGCGAACCGAGCCCGCGGAATCCCCCAGAACTGGAGCGAGAGTCGGTGCGCCAGCCTGCTACGGTGCGGACAACGGATCAACCGCTTTGGACATTCTAGAGAAAGCCTCGCGGAAAGCTATCGGATCCAACGATGTACCGCCTCCAAAAGGTCGAGCTATATCTGCTATCGCAGTTAGCATCAGCAGGGTGAGGGCGGTAATTGAAAGAACGTGAAAGTAATGCAGGCGCAGATTTTCGTTCCCAGAGAGGCAAGAGGAAGCAATTACCAGGATTGCGCCACCAATGAGCACTGCCCACATAATCGGAGGCAGCCGAAACCGGAATTGTTCCATTCGTTGCTCGCGCTTGTCCTGCAATAATCGGATCGAGGCTCTTACAGAAGAAGCGGCATCAGATTGCGCGGACAGGTCCTTCAGCATGTCCAGAGAAAGGGTCCACATCGAGGCAATAACCGAATCACCTTCCTTCGGCGCCTCATCCTTTGCCATGGCAGGCCACTCGCGGTCAACCACAACCTTCGCATAATTAATTGCAATACTGCGCAACCGATCTGAATAGGGCTTCGGCAGGTTTTCAGCAGTACGGAAGACACCCAGATTTGCAGTCGCTTCCTCCGACACATCCTCGGATGCGGCGATATAAGTTGTCCAAACACTTGAAAGCATAAAACCGAGGATAACCGCGTAAGTCGTTCCAAGAACCCCAAACTGCCAACCCATGACATCGTTGTAGAGTTT
Organism: Occallatibacter sp.; assembly: GCF_049802275.1. Taxonomy (NCBI): domain Bacteria; kingdom Pseudomonadati; phylum Acidobacteriota; class Terriglobia; order Terriglobales; family Acidobacteriaceae; genus Occallatibacter; species Occallatibacter sp. Next base: position 22,169 of record NZ_JBARMD010000263.1, read on the forward strand.
GCGGTCGCTCGCCCCCCAGTATCGATTCAAGACCCATACAGCTAAAACCGCGCCCAGCATTCCAGCTACGATCACCGCGACACTCTGCAAATAAGAGAGCATAAAGCCTCACAGGATCCGATTTACAAACCTAGACCGGTTTCGCAGTGAATGTGTCCGTTTCTGGCCGTGTGCAAGGTGGCGTTTCCTTGAGGAAAACGCCACTCGGCTGCTATGGCCTTGAGGATATAGCAACTGCGAAACGGGTATATCCGCGGGGACCGACGATGGCTTGCATCTTTAAGTTATCCAACAAAGTCAAAACGTTCAAACCTGTATCCGCAGTTGGCCTTGTGAGATTCAGTTTTCGTTTGGGAAACAAGAGGAGTGGAAGGCCGTCTGCTTTACGGGATAAATACGCCGGTCTTGTTTGGTTCAGCTACTAACGTGAATTCATCCTTCTTTTCGACAGTGAGGGTGGCGGCGTCGGGATCTTTCACCTTCCACATGACGGCGTGGAGTTGCCCCTTGTTATAGTCCAGCGTGACGTAGTGGTAGACCGGGAAGGCTGTGTCCCGATAGAGATCTTCTGATCCGCGAAAGAGCAGAGGATAAGGCTCTGCGCCGCCTCCCCCGGAAGTGACGTACTCCACGCCGTTGCGTTCGAAGCGCTCATAGTTATGGATGTGGCCATTGAAGACGATCACCTTGGCGTGCATTTTATGGAGATGAATTTCAAGCAGATGCCGAAGTGTGAGCG
>NZ_JBARMD010000264.1:0-4576 GCF_049802275.1 Occallatibacter sp.
ATCTAAAGCATGGAGAATTCCGCTTCGATCTTTGCTACACGCTTGATTGGGAGATGTGGACGCGGATCATCGGTCTGGAAGGCGGCCTCATCTCATCGAAGGTTCTGGCATGCTATCGGATGGCATCAGGCAACACGACGAGCCGATTAACGAGAACGGGGCAATACCTGGTCGACATCGCCCGGTTGCACAGGTTGTTCGCTCAACGATACAAAGATTTCGATCCCGAGAGTGCAAATCTAAGTGTATGTGATTTGGCTTTAAAGCAGGCTTGGATCTTCCACATCCTGAACGACCTCGAAGGAGAGCAGGCCAGTCTTCGCTACTGGAGGCGTCACGCTCCGCTCAGGGCAAAAGCAAGACGGTACGGTGGGCTTTTCCTTCGTGGACTCGATAATCTCTCTTCGAGAATTCGAAAGGGTCGTTCCTGAATCCAGGTGAGCACAAAAGCATGGGGTCTTACGGGCATGAATCATATTCTAGTCTCCTGGGTCATTGATTTCTTTCATAAACAGCAGGTGCATGAGTGGCCAGAGTAGAAGTGGCGAATCGGGCGATGGAGGCCAGGCTCTGGTCTGCGGATTTGGTCCACCGAAAGGGTTTCGGCTGTTGATTGTGGACCCGAATCAACTCACGGATCGCATTTTCCAGCTCCTGGAGTTTTTTCGGGAAAGGCCCATACGAACTCACATTGCGGCGCTTGGCTGAGATGCTCCAGCTGGACCAGGTACACTTTCGCGGTCACGTGGCACGTATTGGAGAGGTCTGGGAGCAAAACCATATGCTTGTCCTCCCGTCGCGCTATGAAGGATTGCCCTTGGCATTAGTCGAGTCAATGTGGTGCAGCCGGCCGGCAGTCGTGACGGAGGTTGCAGGAAATACAGAAGTGTGTGTTGACAATGAAACGGGCCTCGTGGTGCCCGTGCCAACCGTGCCCTTGTTAGCTGATACGCTAGAACGCGCATGGGAGCGGCGTGAAGATTAGCAAAGCATGGGGCAATCGGCACGGGCTCGGGCTGAGAGGCACATTCCAAGAGATCCGGTCGGCCTGTTTGCAGAGCATCTGAGATGTTGTGCCTCGAGGGCTCACAAAGGCTTGGGCATGAACGAATCGGAACTTACCGCATAGGAATACATCTGTTATCACCAGGGTTACCGTTCATAGAAAAGCTCGCACGGAACCTCAAAATGCGTGATCCACAAACAAGCCTTCGGTTGAACGGCGTAAACCTGAGTCTGAAGCTAGTCTTTAGGGCGATCGAATCGAAGATCCATGGGTGAACACATGGACATCACTGTAATTCTGTGTACGTACAATCGATGCGATGGCCTCGCCTCTGCCCTCGAGAGTGTGGCCGTCTCTCGATTGCCCCATTCCGTTTCCTGGGAAGTCCTAGTCGTCGACAACAACTCCACGGATCGAACGCGCGAGGTTGTTGAACGATTTGTATCTCGGTACCCCGGCCGTTTCCGATATGCATTCGAACCACACCCAGGCAAGTCGCATGCACTGAATTCGGCTATCCGCCACACCAATGCGAGAATTCTGGCCTTCATGGACGACGATGTTCAGGTTGAACCCGATTGGCTCCGCATGCTCACTCGGATCTTCGATGACCCGGCGTATGCAGGCGCAGGCGGTCGGATCCTGCCCGAGTCCGAATTTACGCCGCCCGCGTGGCTTGAGACTTCGGCACGCTATGCCCTCGCACCTCTGGCAATGTTTGATCTTGGTCCGGCGGCTGGCCGACTCAGGGAACCGCCCTTCGGTACGAATATGGCCTATCGTAAGGAGGTATTTGCGCGCTATGGCGATTTCCGACGCGACCTTGGTCCGCAGCCCGGCTCCGAAATCCGTAGCGAAGACACCGAGTTTGGCATGCGCCTGCTGCAAGGAGGCGAGCATCTCTGGTACGAACCTGCGGCCGTCGTTCACCACTCAATCTCACGGAGTCGCATCACCCGGCAGTACTTCCTGAAGTGGTGGTTCGACAAGGCACGCGGCGACATTCGCGAACACGGCATCCCACCTCAAACTCGTTGGTATGTCTTTGGAATTCCGCTCTATCTGATCCGGCGCCTCATCGTCTGGGCACTTCGCTGGCTCCTCGCCTTTCGCCCCGGAGTCCGCTTTTCGGCAAAACTGAACCTCTGGATGGTGGTCGGCGCGATTAAAGAATGTCGCGATCAGTCTCGTCGACGGCCCTCGGAAGCGGTTACGACCGGTTGTTAATTTGATTTTGGCGTCTGCTGCGAGCATGATTTGCAGCTAAACTCAACCCCGAGCGCTATTTTCGCGGACTAAACGGTAAGATCAAGATTGCTTACCGGTATCTTCCCCCCCAAAGGAGGTCAAATGGCTGATGTTATGGGCAAATCGACTCGAAGGCCGCTTAGTATTTATCTGGGCGATCTCACATACACCACCCTCTCCCTCGCGACCGATGCGTTCCCTCTCAACATCGGCTTTATCGCAGCCTACGCGGATAAGCGCTTTGGTAAAGAGATCGATTTGAAGTTATTCAAGTATGTCGATGATCTTGAACAGGCGATCAATGAAAGGCCGCCCGACATCCTGGGCTTGAGTAACTATCCATGGAATTTCAATCTCGGATTGGAATTCTTCAGGATGAGTCAGGAAATTTCACCCAAGACAATCCGCGTGATGGGTGGCCCCAACTTTCCTCTGGATGATGAGGCGCGCAGGGAGTTTGTGAAGCGCAATCCGCTGATCGATTTTTATGCATACCTTGAGGGTGAAGAAGCATTTGTGGCGCTCTTGAATCGCGCGTTTGAGTCGAGTCTTGACCGCGAGAAAATGAAATCGGCTCCAATCGATGGATTCATCCACCGCGTGAGTGAGACGGAAGTCATGAGCGGAACCATGCTTGCACGGCGGCGTGACCTAGACGAGATCCCATCTCCCTACCTGACCGGCTTCATGGACAAATTCTTCGATGGCAAGCTCTCCCCAATGATGGAGACCAATCGCGGATGCCCGTTCTCATGCACATTCTGCCACGAGGGAAACCAGCTCATTTCGAAGGTGAACCAATTCAGCATTGATCGAGTCAAGGCAGAACTTGACTATATTGCCGCGGCTGTTGCGAAGGCTCCAAACCTGATCACAAATCTGATGTTTGCCGATCCGAATTTCGCAATGTACGAGCGCGACTACGAAATCGTCGAGCACATTGAACGAATCCAGCAAAAGCAGAATTGGCCGCGCTCCATTTTCGCTTCGACGGGCAAGAATAAAAAAGAACGCATTGCGAAATCACTTCGAAAGCTCAACGGGTCTATGTCAATGTGGATGTCTGTCCAGTCAATGGATCCAGTCGTCCTTCAAGAGATCCAGCGAGAAAACATCAGTACCTCGCAGATGTTGGCTTTGGCGGGCGTGTATCAAGAACTCGGACTTCCCACTTTGTCGGAACTAATTCTGGGTCTCCCGGGTGATTCGTATGAACGCCACGTCAACTCTCTCTCGCAGGTTGTCGAAGCGGGAATCGACATCATTGACACATATTCCTGCATGTTGCTCAATGGCACTAAACTCAATTCGGCGTTCAGCCGGGCGAATTACAGGATTGGCTCACATTTCCGAATTCTGCCCCGAGATTTTGCGAAACTTGGTAATGGGCGCATCGCAGTGGAGATCGAAGAGGTTATTACTTCTACGAACACTATGGCTTTCGAGGACTACGTGGAAGCGAGAAAGCTCCACCTGATGGTCGCGGTTGTGTACAACGGTGGTGGACTCAGTCCTTTGTTAAGGCTTCTGCGGCAGAATCATATTTCGATCATCGGGCTGCTTCAGCGACTCGTCAGCGCCATTCACACAGCACCCGATTCTGTGCAGACCATCTTCAGGTCATTCGTGCGTTTGACAAAGGATGAACTATGGAACTCTGAAGAGGAGCTTCGAGCCTATGTATGTGCAAACGGCAATTATGAGAAGCTGCTGAACGGAGAAATTGGCATCAATCTAATTCAGACCCATACGGCGATGAGCCTCGCAGTGATGGATGATTGGGTTAAATACGTCTTTGAGACAGTTGACGGGATGCTCGGCGACGGCAGTGAACGCGAGGGCGAGTGGCCAGAGGTATTTGCCGATGTGAAGAGTTTTTGCATGGGACGGACACATAACCTTTGGGGAAGCGACCGGAACGAGGATAACCCAACCGCTTTGTTGCACTACGATGTCCCGCATTGGATGCGAAGCCCACTATCGATGTTGCTCGCAGAGTTTAAGTTGAGCACCCCGGCGGTGCATCAATTTGTCTTCTCTACGGCTAAACAGGAGGAGATGGCTGCTTTAATCAAGCGGTACGGCACCACGCCTACCGGTATTGGCAGGATCATCATACAGATGGGCCGCAACCGGATATGGCGCGACAACGAGGCAATACCCGCATTGAGTCGGCCCGGTGGTTTCGAGAGCAGAGTGACCTTGCCCCCGCAAAACGTACCCCTTAGCTAGCTGCTTTAATAGCGAAAGGGAAACGACGATGAGGAATGGTAAGCGGGGCAGGTACACGCTTGAGTTCAAGCTGGAGGCAGTTCGGCTTGT
>NZ_JBARMD010000265.1:0-3802 GCF_049802275.1 Occallatibacter sp.
CGGACCAGACTCCTGCCTTCGGCAGCATGATAGGCAACCTGTTCAGCCAGTCGAATGGCGAGCAGAAAGCCGGCATGCTCAATCAACTGATTGCGTCTGTAGGACCGGGCACCGTGGCGCAGATGGCGGGTGGCGGAATGCTGGCAAGTTTGCTGGGCGGCGGTGCAAGCCAGATTACTCCACAACAGGCCCAGAACATTTCTCCGGAGGTGGTGCAGCAGATTGCCACTCACGCGGAGAAAACGAATCCTTCGATCGTGGATCAGGCGAGTGCCTTCTATGCTCAACATTCAACGCTTGTGAAGACGCTTGGCGGAGCAGCATTGTCCATCGCATTGGCTAAAGTTGCCGAGCGACAAAGAGCCTGAGAGCCTGACAATACTTCGGAACATCGTTACTTCGGAGAATGGTTTCATCGGTCCCGCGTAAACGCTGAGTGCGAGAAAGGAGAGGCTATGTTTGCACTGCTTTGGGAAATACTCATTGGATTAGTGGTTGGAGTCGTAGCCAAGCTGCTCATGCCAGGCAAAGATCCTGGCGGGATTTTCGTTACCATCATCATTGGAATCGCGGGCTCGATTGGGGCAACCTTCCTCGGGCAATTGATCGGCTGGTACAAGCAGGGACAATCCGCCGGCTTCATCATGTCCGTTCTTGGTGCGGTGCTGATTCTCTGGATCTACCGCCTGATTAAGCGCAGGAGTGCAACCGCGTAAGGAAAGACACCGCAGGGAACCAGAGGGCACATTCAAGTTGATCGGTCAACTGGCGTCGAGGTTGAAGCTGATGTCATTCAGCCATTCGGCAATCAAGTCCTCGTCTCCGGGGTCGAAGACGTACGCGTCGTTCAGCAGCAGAATCGTCGCCCAGTAGACCAGGTCGCGCTCCGAAACGAGTTCGAAGCGCTTGTGCTCTAGTGCGTTCGAAATGTGTTCGCGGGTGATGACGATTCCCGGCTCGGGAATAGGGAAGCGGTTGTTTGCTGAGCGGCGCTGGGTGATGTTTTTGTCGCTTTCTTCCTTCGGATCGAAGTCGACATCGAACGCACCGGCAAGCGCGCGCAGCATCTCCTCGCGGCCGACCTCAAAAAGCGCAAATTTCCGCAGCACGTCGAGCTGCTCATCGGTTAGAGGCGGAAGTTCTGGCTCTTGCGTCATTCAGCCTTATGCTATCCCCCAAAGGGGCCCGAGCGTAACGGCCTTCGCCAGGGAGCCTCTTCAGGCTGCGTCTTCCTCTTCCTCGACCTCGGGCTTGCGCGGGATGGGAATCGCCTTGGTACGGGCTCGGCGTTTCGCGGCTTTCTTTTTTTCGGCCTTCCTGGCTGCAGCCTTGCGCCGGCGGATCTCCTCTGCGGAATACATCGTTCCCCGGCATTTTGCGGTGCCGCAGTTGCACGTGGCCTCGTCGTCGCCCCCGTCGTAGAGGCAATAGTCGTAGGTAATTTCTTCGCCCGGCTCGATCTTGCGGATAGCCCTGATCCAGACGCGACCCTTAATCTCTTCGGTCTCACAATTAGGGTTGCAACTGTGGTTGATAAACATGGCCATGCAATGGCCGTCGATTACGACTGTTCCGTCACCGAGTCCAAACAAATAGGTGATAGGCGAATCCTCGTTGGCCGTGTCGGCTTCGTCTTTACTGAGGCGTGGCCCGGTGTACTCGGCAACGCGCGTGCCCCTGCGAACTGCGGTGGTGCTATAGCAGCCGGCGGCGTGAATGGCGGATGAGCGGATGATGAGCGCCATAGGTTGTGCGACTTTATCCTGGGGTGAGTTGAAGTACGCAACAGCGTGTTCCCAAAATTCGGGCTTCTTCGATATGCCGGGTGTGAGCGCTGGCAACTGGCCATGCACCATAAACTTCGCAAGTCGACCAAACCTGAGTTTGAAACATGCTCTATGCAAGGCATCGTAACATTAGAGTGACGGTTACGAACGACGCCACGAAAAGAATTCGAATGAAGTTGAAACTTCACATCGTACTTGCGGTTGGATGCGGCCTGGTCGCAGGGGTTGGGCTGTTCGCACAGTCAACGCCATCGCCGCAGAAGCCGCCTGCGAACACGCAGCAACCGGCGCAGAAGCCGACTGAGGCCAATCCTTTTCCTGGCGACACAAATAACATTCCGGTGGTGCCGATCAACGGAGAGCCGGCGCCCGCGCCGCCTGTGGCGAACGATGAACCAGTCGCGGAAACCACAAGCCTGCTCAAGAGCGATACAGACCCGGTGCATAGCCCCGATGATCCACCCCCCGACACATCCGCTTCCGACAGCGGATTCAGTTCCAGCCTGAGTGGCGACAACGTCAGAATCCCCGACGAACCCCCGCCAACCGGTCACCACAAACTTAAAGCGCCGGATGAGGTTCATCAGGAAACAGCCAAAGAAGACGAGGATGTGGGCCAGTTCGAACTCAGCCGGAAGAACTGGAAGGCGGCTCTATCGCGGTATCAGTCAGCTCTCGTCACCGACCCTGAAAATCCCGAGGTGTATTGGGGAATTGCAGAGGCACAGCGCGAGTTGAAAGACTTCGCCAATGCCAAGGCGAACTACCAGAAGGTGATGGAGTACGACCCCGACAGCAAGCACGGCAAGGAAGCCAAAAAGCTGCTGAAGGAACCCGAACTGGCCAACGCCCCCGCAGTGTCGAAGAACCAGCAGCCGCAGTGATCGAGCACCTCGCCACCCTTCAAAAGCACTGTCATTCCGACCGACCAACGGGAGTGGAGGAACCCGGAGTTGCTTTTTGCTCGCCTCCTGGGGCGCTGATCTCCATCACAGCGAACCCAATTCTTGCTGAATACACATTCGGAATGGATGATCGCCTCTATTCGACCTACATCGTTGCGAGCCGCAGCCACCCTGTACATCGGTGTCACCGGCGATCTTCGAGAAAGGGTCTCCCAGCACAAATGGAAGGAATATGAAGGATTCAGCGCAAAGTACAACTGCGATCGGCTCGTTTGGTTTGAACACTATCAAGACATCGAAAAGGCGATTGCACGGGAAACTGAGTTGAAGAGTGGAATTTGGGTACGAACCGGCCGACTACAAACGGGCGACTGACAGGTTACTTTCTTGAATCAGCTGAGCGAACCGCAACTGCAGGTTCCTCCACTCCCGTTGGTCGGTCGGAATGACATTGCTCTTTGGCTTGATCGCGAAGTGTCACAATCCCACCAAACGCAGATAAGCAGCAATGATCGGCTGTCCCCAGAGCGCGCTGATGATTCCGCCGACACACAGGAACGTTCCCAGCGGCAGCTTCGACATAAGCCAGGTGTCGGATTCTCGCCGCGCCGCGGGCATCGCGAGCACTAATAGCGCAAACACAGCGCCCAGCAAGATGCCGATAGCGAAGGACAGCAGCGCCCCTGAGAGTCCCAGCCATGCTCCCAGCATCGCCATCAGCTTGGCATCGCCAAGTCCAATGCCTTCGCGACGTCGAATCAGCCAGTAAGTCCAGCGGATGAGAAGAATGAGCCCTCCGGCGCCTAGGATGGCAGCGAGTTGGCTCAGCGCGGGGGTCCAAAGTCCAAACCTTTCGTGCACGTACTCCCCTGGTAAAACGAAGGGATCCGCCACACTTTTTATAAATCCAATGGCCACTCCGGTGATCGTCAAGAGGTTCGGCAGCCAGAGGTTCTCTGCGTCGAGAATGGCAAGCGCAACCAACATCCACAAAAACATCATCGTGAGCAAACGGTGTGCGAACGTGTAGAGCAGAAGTGTGCCGAGGAAATCATCTGGGGGAAAATCTGGAAGCGGCCGTGATGCAACATAAGCCCAGAGCCCCGCGAT
>NZ_JBARMD010000266.1:0-3667 GCF_049802275.1 Occallatibacter sp.
ACATCAAGATCGTCTCGCGATCGGCGTCGGTCAGTTCGCGGCGCTGCTTTCCTGGAACGCCGGCCCATAAAGTTCGCGGCGGCACGATGGTGCCTTCTGGAATCACAGCGCCGGCGGCGATGATGGAACCTTCGCCGATGCGCGCGTTATTCAAGATCACCACGCCCATGCCGATGAGGCAGGCATCTTCCACGATGCAGCCGTGCACGGTGGCGTTGTGGCCGATCGTGACCCAGTCGCCGACGATGACGGGATAGCGATAGCGCATGCCATGCAGCACGGAACAATCCTGCACATTGGAGTGGGCGCCGATGCGGATGGAATGCACATCGCCGCGGATCACGGCGTTCATCCAGATGCCGGAGCGCTCGCCGAGGGTGACGTCGCCGATGATTTGCGCGGAGACATCCACATAACAGGATTGCGAGATGATGGGAGATTTGCCTTGATAGGAACGAATCATAGGGAGTGGGCCTGCTTCATTTTACCGGGCTGAAGGGCGGCATTGGCTGAGAGAGGCTGGACACGGCAAGAGAGGGGATTTTGGGGCTTGTGCGGGGGTTTCTGGGGGTGTCAAACGGGCAGCTAGTTGAAGGTTTATGCAGGCTAATTGAAGGATTGTGCACGCTAGTTGAAGGATTATGCAGGGGCGGAAAGTGAGCCAAACTGCTGATTTGATTTGGACACGAGCGTTTTTCTGCCCCGAAATTGGGGCAAAAATTCGCCGGTTGTAGAAAAAAACCGCATGCAGCGTGCCAAAGAGGGAACTGGGCGCATAGCGGCGTCTATAACCATTCTATCGTTTTCGGGTGAAATTCAGTGCCAGGTCGGGCGATGTATTTCGTGGGACGGTGTCGATCCCAGGTGTCGTTCGACTCGCCGCCGGCTCGCTCAGGGCAGGCTCAGTGTACCGGCGAGTTCGCGCAAGTTGCCGAAAGCGTGACTTGAGGCATATAAGCCCACGGTATGGAGGAACTCTTATGAAATACGTCACATTCTTCCTGCTTGCAGTTGGAGCGATCGTGGGCCTTGTCGCCCTGATTGCCCCTGCGCCAGGACACGCGAGTGGAGAATCTGCCCCGGCCTTCGTTACCGAAATCCCTCACGGGTACCGCGACTGGAGATGGATCTCCTCGGCCCATGAAGCAGGCAACCTTAACAGCCTGGGTGCTGTGCTGGGCAACGATGTAGCGTTCAAGGCCTTCCGGGAGGGCAAACTTCCCTACCCAGATGGCACGATCATTGCGGCTTTGCATTACCGTTACGTGCCATCAGAGGAAAATAATAAAGTTTTTGGCCAGGCTCAATCTTTCGTTCCCGGGGTTCCCACGAACATTCAGTTTATGGTCAAGGACTCAAAAAAGTACGCCGCGACCGGCGGCTGGGGATTCGGTCACTTCGCAGACGGCAAACATGGCGACGCGGCATTTATGAAAAGCTGCTTCCCTTGCCACGAGAAAGCCAAAGCGACCGACCTTGTCTTTACTCACTATGTACCTTGATGCAGAAAGCAATTGCAGAAAGAAATGTACCCATTGAGCGGGAGATACGCGCGAGCTCTGGCGTTACTCCCGCACAATACGCTTGCCGTGGCTAATTGAGCAGGCGCCAGGGCCGATTCCAAGTGAGATTTGGGTGCACGTCAAGTTGGGCTGTGAGCGAGCACAACATCCGCTCCCTGGAAGCGTGGGAAGGGAAGAGTCGATTGCACAGAAGGGTCGCGGCGGATCGGTCCCAGGTCTCAAACGCGAGAGCCCCGTTCAAATCGCATTCTGCTCGCTCAGGGCAGACTTTCCGCAAACTCATGGCAGGCTCTAGGCGCCTGGGATTTGCTGCCTGAAATCAGTGCGAGCGCCTATACTTGTTTGCGCCAGTCCCCCCTGCACCGAACCCTACTCAAAACTTGCCGCCTATCCAGGAGAAGACACCATGAACTGCGCAGTCAGGGGTCTCACGCTCACCTTTTGTCTTGCATTCACGTCGGCAGGACTCACACAGTCCACATCTACTGAAGCAGCTCCAGCCGCAACCACTGCTGCTCCCATTGCCCATGTCTAAGTGGGGACCACCAAGGGCATTTATTTTTACGACGCTGCCGCAACAGGCAAGCTGACATTAGCTAAGGCGACTCCAGATGCTGCTCCGGCAGGTCTGTTAATCGGAGTCACTGGCGACACCATGATCACACTGGGTTCGTACCTGGTTCATTCGTACCAGCTTGGTTCAACAGGTGTCATAGGAAAGTCGATATCTTCCGTTGATACGCGAAAACACTACGGTGGTGGTCCGTGTGGCGATGGTACAGGCCAGACGAATGGCCTTGCGGGCCTGAACCATCAAGGCAGAAATGTGTATGTCACGTTTCCTAATCAGGAGGGTAGTTGCCCAAATTTCATCCAGACGTACGATATTTCAAAATCAGGCGAGCTGACTTTTAATGGCGGCATAGCTACTGGCGGGAATGCCGGGAATGGTCTTTTCCAAGAGCCAACAATACTTCAGAATGATACTTTTGCCTACGCCGCCGCTGACTATGCTTGTTGTGGTGGTCAGTATCCCCAGTGGATGGGATACATACTGGCAGGCAATGGAGAAATGCAGAATTGGTCATTTAATTTATCTAACTCGAACGTTACAAAACCGGCTGAGTATTACCCGTTTTTCGTTACTGCCGGCGTGACCAACCACATAGCCGCAATCGTTGCCAAGGCTGACCCGAACAACATCGATTCTTATCTTCCCGGCCAACTCGCCAGCTATACCGTCGATAGCCATGGTGATTTATCTACAACCTCTACAGAAGCCAACATGCCAGTCACTCTGGTTGGCGCTGGATGCTGCTTTGGGAACGCTATGAATATGTCGCCATCGGGAAAGGTACTTGCTGTGGGGGGTAGTGGTGGGGTGCAGGTCTTCCACTTCAACGGTGGTGCCCCGATCACAGCTTACAGCTTGCTACTCACGACAGATCCAATCAGTTCTATTCATTGGGATGACAGCAATCATCTGTATGCATTGAGTAGTGTGTCAAAGAAGCTTTATGTGTTTACCGTAACTTCGACACTTATTGCCAAGGTTGTTGGGTCGCCATTCACTTTACCCACTGGTACTCCGAACGCTTTAGTTGTTGTGCCGAAATGAGAAACGGTTCGCCAACGAAGGGACTGGACGCACAGGGGGGTCTACAACCGCTCTGCCGTTTGCGGGTGACATTCAGTGCCAGGTCGGGCGATGTATTTGTGTATGACGGTGTAGCGATCCCAGGTCTCAGAAACGAGACCCTTCGACAAGCTCAGGGCAGGCTCTGGGGCACCCTGGACAGTTCGCGCAGGGTGGTGTCGCCTGCGGAAACCTCTCGGCGGTTCGTAACGGGGAATTCGCGTTGGCGAAGGTCGAAATGCGGTCGCGGATTAATTCTTAATGACGCCGAGGGTTGCTGGATCGTGGAAGGGCAGATCGACGGTCATGGGGCTGTGGTCGGACATTGGCTGGGGCGTGAAATTGTTCAAGTCGGTGAGAGTCTGCGCGAAGTGGGGCGCAAGAAGGTACGATCCCTTCACATCTCGCGGATTATCGAGTTCAGACTTGACGAAGATCCAGTCGAGTTTGAATTTTGCAACGCGGACCTTCCCCCAAATTAGCTCCGTCACGAAAGTGGGGGCGAACC
>NZ_JBARMD010000267.1:0-5889 GCF_049802275.1 Occallatibacter sp.
GACGAGTATTGGATGTGGGACGGCGCAGCCGAGGCTGCGCCGTTGTTTTCTCTGCATACACCGCTCGTCACGTTACCCGCATGAATCCGCTTGCTCGCTGCCACCCTGTCGCGGGATCATTCGATTGTTCCCACAGATGATCTGCGCCGTGACTCGACGAGGTGTGGTTTTATGCGTAACGGAATTCTGATCGTACTTCTTCTGTGTCCCGCTCTGTTTGCCCAGGAAGCACTGAACAACCAGACAGTCATCAAGCTTGTGAAAGCGGGGCTCTCTGAAGACCTCATCATCACGACCATCAACTCCTCAGCCGGCAAATACGACACCTCTGCGAACGGGCTGATTGCCCTGAAGAAGGCAGGCGCCACGGACAAGGAAATCGCCGAGATAGTTGTGAAAGCCTCCGGCGTTTCTGCGGCCGCTCCGCCAGTTGCGGCAGTTGCTCCGACGCTTGTGAATCATGCCCCAGCCGGCAGCGCGTCCAAAGGACTCATCTTCGCACCGGGCGGCCTGCCCACCGGGGTGGATAGCATCGGCGTCTACTATCTCGACAAAACTGGCAGCAGCTGGCAGGAAGTCCCCGCTGAGATCGTCAACTTCAAGGCCGAGGGCGCGCTGAAGCATTACGCCAGCGCCGGGGTCCTGAAGGGCGAGATGGTGGGCCTCGTCGGCGGCAACCGCAGTTCACTGCTGCTCAAGGCGCCCGCATCGTTCATCCTTTACGTCCCGGAAGGCCGGGTCCCCGGCGAGTACCAGCTTCTGCAGTTGCACGCGAACGCCGACAGCCGCGAGTTTCGCGCCGCGAACGGAGGAATCGTCCACGATGCAGGGGGTGCATTGCGCGATGTGGTGGACTTTACGGCCAAGAAGATTGCGCCCCGGGTGTATCTCATCGAGTTCGATGAAGATATGGAAAAAGGCGAATACGGCTTTCTGCCTCCCTTCGACGCCCCGGTCGGCGCAAGCATTCCAACGGCCAGCAAAATCTACAGCTTTTCCATCACTCACTAGATCGCTGCGGTCTTCTTCTGCCACTTGTCGAGACGGCACTGACCAAAGCCGGTTGCGGCCGCGTCCGATATCCTGTAAAAGGAGACCGGTTGCGGGATCCCCTGGTTCATGCACAAGCGCACGCGAAGAACGCTGTTGGTCGTCGCCGGAGTGTTGTTACTGCTGGCTGTCGCAGTCTTTCTTCGCTCAAAGGCGCCGCCAGAAGCCGCCCGCCTGCTGCCCGAGTCCGACGGCATCCTCTATTTCAATCTCAAGCCGGTGCGCACGTTCTTCCACAAGGAATTGAAGCCTCCTCAGCGCGTTCCCGAATACCAGCAATTTGTCGACGCCACCGGGATTGACTGGGAACGCGACCTCGACTCCGCCGCCATTGCGCTGCACCGCATGCCCGATCCCAACGGACCTAATGGCCCGGTCGCTTATTCCATGGTGCTTACCGGCAAGCTGACCGGAAAGCGCCTGAATAACTGGCTTGAGGCCAACGCCACCAGCCGGGAAGTCTACGCCGGACACACCATTTACAGCGTTCCTTCTGAGAATCGGATTGTCCGCGTCGTCCAGGTTGGCTACGACATGATCGCCGCGTCGAATTATCCGACAACGGAGAAGATTCATTCCATTGTCGACCGCCACCGCACCGCCGCTCTGCCCTTCGCAGGGTCCACGCTGCTGTCTCGCCACTACCACGAGGTGCCCTTGCTCTCGGTCGCCTGGGGAGTCGGTCAGATAGGCCTGCCCTTCTCTGAAAGTGGCTCGATCAAGGTGCTCGGGCTGTCTCTGCCGCTTGAGGCAGACTCCACCATCATCGCCAGCATTACGCCCGGGCTACCGCTTGCCAACTCCGCTCATCTTCGAGTGGAAGAGATCGCTCCGGACGAAGACAAAGCAGCCAGCCAGGCTGCTTCGCTTTCCACGATTGTGACCCTGGCCCGCGGCGTCACTACCCAGCTCGCGAACAACTCCGCCAATAACGCTCTCCGCGAATTGTTGAAAACGGCTGAAGTCACACAGAAACGTAATCGCGTGATTGCCACCGCAACCCTATCTCCGGCATTTTTCAGTCAGATTACGAAAAGTGAAAATTCTTTGACGACACCGGCAACTCCTCCCTCGCAGAACGCATCACAGTAAGTGACGTGCTCCTCCATGGTGCGTCCCGCAATAGAGCATTGTGTTACTAAAGGCCGCCGGCGAGTTCCCCTTCCCTGGGTTGGGGGTGGAGCTTACAATTCGGCGGCCTTCTGAATTTCCCGCCCAATTTTCTGGACTCCTGCCACTCTGTTCCCGCATCTTGTTGAGTAGGCACTTGTTCACGTCTCTATTTTGAAAGCCTCGAGAGGTAACATGATTCGCTTCCTCAGAACGCAAGCTCTGATTTGCACCGTATTCTGCCTGTTTTCGATGGCAATCGCCTTCGCTAAAAAAGCTTCCCCGCCTCCACAATCTCCATCGACCGGCGTTCTGACGGGCCAGGCTGCTTTCACGGATGCCGCCCATGAATCACCGGGCATCCGGCGCCACGTCACCATCGGCGACCTGCCTGCTCCCGCGCCCGACCAGTCCGTCGATAACGGACCAAGTATGGTTCCTCGCCCCGCCAACGCCTGGCCTATCGCGCCCAAGGGCTTCAAGGTTGAGCTCTACGCCACGGGTCTCGATAATCCACGACTCCTGCGTGTCGCGCCCAACGGCGACCTTTTCCTGGCTGAGAGCGAAACCGGCAAGATCAAGGTGTTTCGCGGCGTGACCCCGGATGGGAAGCCGCAGCAGACGTCAGTTTTCGCTGAACATCTGCACCAGCCCTTTGGCATCGCGTTCTATCCCCTGGGACCCAATCCCAAATACGTCTACATCGGCGATACCGACGGCATTGTGCGCTTCGCTTACGAAAATGGCGATCTGAAGGCGCGCGGCGCCGCGGAAGATCTGGCCGAGTTGCCGGGCGGCGGACGCCTGCGCGGCGGCGGACACTGGACACGTGACCTGGTCTTCTCGAAAGACGGGAGCAAGCTCTTCGCCTCGGTTGGATCGCATTCGAACGTTGACGACATGGACACGCACCCGGAGGAATACCACCGCGCCGACGTGCTCCAGTTCACACCTGAAGGCCAGTTTGTGAAGATCTATGCATGGGGAATCCGCAACTGCGTCGGGGAAGCCATCAACCCCATCACCGGCGAATTGTGGTGCTCCACTAACGAGCGCGATGGACTGGGCAACAACCTCGTCCCTGACTACGTGACCCACGTACAGGAAGGCGGCTTCTACGGCTGGCCGTGGTGGTACATGGGCGGACACCAGGATCCGCGCCACGTCGACAAGCACCCCGAGCTGCAGTCAAAGGTCATCACCCCCGACATCATCGTCAACCCCCACTTCGCATCGCTCGAGATGACGTTCTATGAGGGTTCGCAGTTCCCTGCCGAGTTCAAAGGCGACGGCTTCGCATGCGAGCATGGCTCGTGGAATCGCGCCCAGCGCTCCGGCTACGAAGTTATCCGCCTGCCGATGAAGAACGGGCACGCGACGGGAGAGTATGAAGACTTCCTCACCGGATTCACAATCGGCGACGGCAGCGTGTGGGGACGCCCGGTGGGCGTAGCGGAGGCAAAAGACGGCTCGTTGTTTATATCCGACGACGGCTCTAGATCCATCTGGCACGTCATCTACACCGGCAAGTAATTCAGCGCTCTGCCGCAACGCTGAGGAACGATCCCAAAATGCGCCAGCAGTTCCTTAACAAGGCCGCTGGGCCCATGCCAGCAAGATGTTCGAATGCGGTATGGTCCCCGAATCGCCAAGCCTACTTGCGAAGGAGCGGGCGGAGAGGGTTGACTTGCGGGTACCTCTCCGTCAAACTGTTCGAACCGATCAGCCGATCAGTGCTCTCTTCATACGCAATTCCTCAACGGCGATTCGTCCCTCCTCGCTGAGGTTGGATTTGCCGATCTGGACGGTCACCCTGCGAATCTTACCGGTGAACTTGTTATCACCCACCTTGTAGTCGTCGCTGACAGCCGTGTAGAGGTTCTCGCCCACATCCGTTGTTTCGGCGCCGAAGGCGTTTGGATGTGTGCGCTCTATGCGCCCGGTGGCGACCTTTTGATCGTTGACGAAGAGTGAACCATTCCCTCCCGCGCCAGGCCGACCGCCATCGTAAGCAAACTCGAAGCGGAGAATTACCTTGCCGGATGGCAGGGGATCGGGGCCAACGATCTTCGAAACCTCGCGACCGAGAAAGTTGTAGGCGAACCTGGGGGCGCCGTTCTTGACGTAGAGGCTCCAGCCGCCCATTTCTCCGCCCTGTGCAATGACCACGCCCTCGGCTCCTCCCTCGGGGATTTCGATGTCGGCTGTAATCACGAAGGAGCGATTCTTGATGTTGATGAAACCGTTCTCGGGAATTCCTTTCATTCCTTCGTAGACTGTCATCTCCGTGCGGCCTTCCAACAAATCCGGACGGCCAGCGAGAGCAGCGTTAAAGCGTTCCCACGCGCGGTCGTCGAGGGGCAACACGTTGTACTTGACGGCCTCTTCAAGGAAGACTCCCTTCAGCTTCTCGAGCTTGTCGGGATGCTTCGCAGCGAGGTCGTGCGCACAACTGAAGTCTTCTTCCACGTTGTAAAGCTCCCATCTGTCGTTGGCATATGTTGCGCGCGCTTTAGCCTCCCACGGCGGACGGTGTACGGTAGTGGCAAACCAGCCGTCCTGATATATGCCGCGGTTGCCTGCCATCTCGAAGTATTGCCTGGTGCGGCGCGACTTCGCCTCGGCGTTATTCAGTGTGTCGAGCATGCTGATGCCTTCAATGGGCTTCTGCTTGACCCCATGGACGACCTCGGGCTCGGTCACCCCAACTGCTTCCAACACAGTCGGAGCGATGTCGATCATGTGGTACCACTGCGTGCGCAGGCCGCCTTTCTCTTCGATGCCTTTCGGCCAATGAATCACGATGGGCTGGCAGACACCTCCATAGGAGGCCACCTGGTGGCCCCAGGAGAAGGGCGTGGCGCCAGCAAAGGCCCATCCGTTGGGATACAAGATATGGGAATGCGGGCCGCCGAATTTGTCCAGATTTTCTAATGCAACATCGAGAGGCTCCGGCAGCCCGTTGAACACAGATAGTTCATTGAACGCGCCGATGGGGCCTCCCTGAAAGACAGGGCCATTGTCGCCGGTGATGTAGATGACCATCGTGTTGTCCATTTGGCCCAGCTCTTCGATTGCGTCGAGGAACCGCCCGATTTCGTAGTCCGTCACCTCGGCGAAGGCAGCATAGATCTCCATGTACCTGGCGAAGACCTTTTTCTCATCGGCAGTCAGATCGTCCCATTCCTGGATTCCCGGCGGCTTGGGCGCGAGTTCAGTGCCCGGAGGCACGACGCCGAGCTTGATCTGCCGCGCCAGTGTTTCCTTTCGCACCTGGTCCCAGCCTTGATCGAATTTGCCCTTGTACTTGTCACGCCACTTTTCGGGTACCTGGAATGGACCGTGCGTGCCGATGGCGGAGTAGTAGACGAAAAACGGCTTGTCGGGAGCAAGCGAATGCTGGGAACGCACCCACTCAATACCTTTGTCGGTGATGTCGGAGCTGGCATAGTAATCGGCATCAGGGTGCACATCTATTCTGTTCATGTTGTCGTAAATGACCGGATGGAACAGGTCAGCCTCGCCAGCCATGAAGCCGTAGAAGCGCTCAAAGCCGCTATTCATAGGCCAGCGGTCGAAAGGTCCGACGACGCTGGCTTCCCATGGCCCCAGTTCGTGGCATTTGCCAAACATGGCGGTGCTGAAACCGTTGAGCCTTAAGATCTCGGGCAGCATCGTCACGCTGGCGGGACGCATCGCGGTATACCCCGGAAAAGCGGTGGCAATTTC
>NZ_JBARMD010000268.1:0-3212 GCF_049802275.1 Occallatibacter sp.
GTGTCCGGCAGATATACATACGCAAGCTTGCCGCCCGAAAGCTGATCTACCTTCTTCTGGTTGCTCTCGATCCAATCGACATTGCGCATCGCCGCTTCGCTCGCAATCGGAGTCACCGAAATATCGCGCGGCGTCTTCCCCTCCGCATCACCGATTCGCAAGCTGATCACCTTGCCTGCGGTTCCCTCGAGCGGCTGCTGGATATCGACATCAGCCGTCAGTTCCTGGCCGTTGATGTCGAGAATGCAGTCGCCCACCTTCACATTCAATCCGGGCTGCGCCAGCGGAGCCTTCTCCCGCGGGTTGAAATCCCCACCCGTGTAAATCTTCGCGATGCAGTAGCGATTGTTCTTGATCTCGTAGTCTGCGCCCAGCAGCCCGCCAGGCACCTTCTTCGCATCTGGAATCTGTCCGCCATTCCCGCGCAAGTGCCCTACTGAAAAAGCGCTCAGCATTTCCTGGAAAATGTAGTTCAAATCTGCGCGCGACGCGATCGACTCCACGTACGGCTCATACTTCTTCTCGTCCGCAACGGTGTTCGTCCCGTGGAAATTCGAATCGTAGAAAAACGCGCGCTCGATCCGCCACACCTCGTGGTACATCTGCGCCCACTCGGCATGCGGCTCCACGCGCATCTTCACATCGCCAAACGACAGTGCGCCCTCGCCCGCCTTCACCGGAACATTTGCCGGCACAATCACCCACGTCGGCTTGCCACCTCCCGGAGGCATTTCGCCACCTTCCGGCCGCGGATGCCCCAACGCCAGCAGCATCTTCTCGCCATTCGCGGATAGTTCGAACGCCTCCACGTGCTCAGCCAGCTTTTCCGTCTTGCGCTCTTCCGGAGTCCAGCGGCTCAACGTTGCGCCGCGATCCGCAAACCGACCCGACGCGACGATCTCGGTGAAGTACACGCTCCCCTTCAGCCCTCCAGTAATTCCCGTGTACACACTCGCAGGCAGCGGCATCGCCACAATACGCTTTTCGATTCCATCCAGGTCCACCTTCACCGGCTTCGGCGCAGGCTTGGGATGACTCTTCTCGTCTCCGCTGGCTTCCTTGGCATCGCCACCTTTGTCGTCGCTCTTCTTGCCTTCCGCTTTCTCCTCCGCCGGAGCCTTCTCATCATCCAGTTCCGGCGCAACCGGCGAGGCCGTATCCGCAGCCAGTGTCAGTGCGTAAATGTTCGACGTAACCTGGTAAAGATCGCTCGTCATATCGAGCCCGTCCGACGTCGCACCCTCATTCGTGCTGGTGAGGAAGTAGAGATACTTTCCGTCGCGATCGAATGCCGGCTCGCGGGAATCCCCCATCGCGCTCGTCACCTGCGTCGACTGCCCCGAATCCACCGAGTACAAGAAGATTGCGTGCAGATGATTCGCCATCGACCGCGGATACGCGATCCACTTCGAGTCCGGCGACCATGCAAATTCAAATGTGTTGCTCGAAAATCCGCCATACACATTCTTGTCGTTCACCGTCGTAAGTTTGCCCGTCGTCGTGTCGAGCACGTACGTGCTCAGCCGGTTGTCGTAAAAAGCAATCTTCTTCGAATCCGGCGACCACTTCGGGCCAAAGTAATAGGCCGGCTCCGCTGCCAGCGCGAACTTCTTTACCGCAGCCGCGCCGGCCACCGCATCGCCCGTCTGCGGCGCCACATGCAGCGCATACATTCCCGACTCATCCGAGAAGTATGCAATCGACTGCCCGTCCGGCGACCATGCAGGCTCCCGCTCCATCACCCCTGGAGTATTCGTAATGTCGCGCGTCGGCCCGTGCTTCGCGGCGACTGTAAAAATATCCCCATGCGCCTCAATCACCGCACGCACACCTGTCGGAGAAATCGAAGCATTCTCCAGTTCGTCTCCCACGCTGTCAATGCGAGGCCGCACCTCCGGCAGATCTGCTTCGATCTCGATCGGCACCAGCTTGCTGGTCCCCGACTTCGTGTCGTAGAGATAAATCTCGCCGAGGCGGTCATACACCAGCGTGTCGCCTTCGCCATGCAGAGAGCGAATATCCGGCCCATCATTGGCGAGCGCCTGCGTCACCGACTTCGCCGCAGGATCGTATTTGTAAATCGTCGCTTTCCCCTTCCGGCTGGAAAGAAAGAAGACCTTCCCTCCCGCATACACCGGGGAAAAGTCCGAAGACACCTCATGCGGAATCTCGACCGATTCCAGCCCCGGCAGCGTTGTGATCCAGATCGTGCTCGCGCGTCCGCCGTGATAATTGCCCCACGCCACGTAGGACATGTAATCGAAGCCATACGCCGGCGGCAACGGCGAGTACGCAATCTCCTTGCTGTCTGGCGAGAACTGACCCTGGTACGCCATCGGCAATGGCAGCGGCTTCGCAATCCCACCCTTTGCCGGCACTTCGTAGAGTTGTGTGTAGCGGCTCTGCGAAATTCGCGTCGACCGGAACACAATGTTCTTCCCATCCGGCGTCCACGCCACCGCGAAATCTGCCGCCGGATGATAGGTCACTCGAAACGGCACACCCCCTGCCGCCGGAATCGTGAACACATCGGTGTTGCCGTCGTAGGAGCCTGTGAATGCAATCGTGCTGCCGTCGGGCGAGAACACCGGATCGGTTTCGATGCCAACCCCCGTGGTCAACCGCGTTGCCACTCCACCCGCACGCGGCACCGTCCACAAATCCCCCGCATATCCAAACGCAATCAAATCTCTGCTCAACGCGGGATGCTGAAAGATATGCGGTTTTGTGGCCCCGCGTGCTCCGGCTGGTTCAACAACCACTCCAATTGCGATCAGGTTTACAACAAGGCAAGCCAACCAAGGCAGGCGCAAGGCACGCATCAGGACCCTCCGGGAATCGACTGCAGGATAGGCAACATCTTACAGCCCCGACTTCCCCTGCCTTCAGCGAAATAGTCGCATTCAACCGCAACCGCAGCCTTCACCGCGCCATGCGCGCCGCGCCTCCACAATCAGCAACGGGACCGCGACCAGCGCCGCCACCGTATCAACCCAACGAATCTGCCACACGGCATAAATTGCCAACCCCGCCAGCGTCACCGCCGCAAGGTAGGCACACGTCGCAGACTGCGTCGCATCCGCCGCCAGCGCACGATTGTTCATTCGCCGGGCCTGTCTCCTCTTCATCCACGCCAGCACCGGCATCAGCACCAACGCAAGCGCCGTAACTGCGATTCCGAGGCGACTTGTCTCCATCGGCCGCGCGCGTCC